>NZXM01000068.1 GCA_002701965.1 Methanobacteriota archaeon
CTGAGGTCCTCGATGCTCTTCGATTCCCAGGCGAAAAAGTTGTGCTTGCTGAGAACTTGAGTGCAGCAAACGCTGTTCTTCTCGACCCACGCTCTTGGGCGTTACGTTGGTCAAGAAATGTCATGCCTAAGGAGACCCCGCCTCTTGCTGAAATTCGGTGGGTCAAAGCCAGTGATATCATCGATTGGAAGGAATTGCAAGAATGGACCGCAAATGTTGAGTCGGGTGGCAGAATTGCAGAGTTGTTAATCATCGATGATGAACACAGTGTTGTGACTTATCGTAGTAAATTTCACCAACCGAAGGGATCTCTGAATAATCCGTTTCGCGAGTTGGACAACGAACAACGTCGAAGCATTGCGCACGCTTGGTCCGATTCTCGAGAAACCTCCGAGGGTACTTGGTTGGATATTGACCCTGAGAATTGGCATCTAAATGGCATTGGAATTCGATTGGAAGGAGGGATTTGGCTTACAGAAATTGAAGGGCGAATTGTCAGTCGCATCATCAATCCAACCATGCCAAACCCCACGGGGCAATTGGGTCGAGTGGTCGAATTACTCGCTGATTTACTATCGAAAGGAGTCGCAATTCGTTCAGGATTCAAGTACGGTACCCGTTGGAGAGCCTACGCAGGCGCAGTTGGTAGCGAACACGCACCTTGGCTAATTGTCCCTGTTGAAGAGGCACCGACAAACTGGGGCGAGGCTTGTTTGTCAGCCCGACTTGCTGCAAATGTCAACAAATTGTGGTTATGTGCTTTCGTAACTGGAAACAACGAGTGGAGATATCTTGCGATTGAACGCCCGCCATCAGACTCTAGGTGGACAAATCCAGTTAAGCACTAGAATTGACGTAAATTACCGAATTCATCGTACCGATCCAATTCTGGTTGAGCCTGTGCCATGATTTGGTCACTGGGTTTACGAATCGGCATTTCCTCTGTAGTTTTCTTACCACCTCTGGTACCACTACTGATGACCCAGAATGCCATCAGAATCGAAATCAGCTGCACATTGTTTGAAGGCTCAGCCATCCACATCAACACACCCCCGACACTACCTGGAGGTTCGGCCTGTAGTGTCACGTTAAATTCACCAGCCAAACCAAACTCGTCGTAAAGTTGAACCTTGCCGTTTGCGAGCATCCCAGGTGACAGTAAACCATTGGGATTGATTTCCAAGGCGAGTACACTGCCTGGCCCCAGGCTTTGTCTGTAGTCTGTCGTCGCAATACGGGACAGAGGACCTTCAATGACGACATCATAACTGGTCGTTCCTGAACCATCAAACGACAATACATGTTCAAGAGTGACTACTGAAGTCACATCAATTTCCCCCTCTAATAGTTCTGGAATAAGCCGATTACTTACAATCGACCACTCAAGCATGATATCTGTCGCTGGATTCTGTGTTCCACAACCCAGAGTACCCTCGATGAATCCAGTGGTCCCTGGAGTTGCTGATTGGGAGAATGCTAGGGGGAAATCTGCTGTTTCACCTGCGACAAGCATTCGAGCACCGATTAGGGATACGACTCTTCCATCTGAACTGGTCAGTTGAGACCAAGGCATACATTCTTGTTTTGCTGTAAATGTAATTGGAACATTCTCATCGCCCAAAAGACGTGTAGGGGTTCTAGGTGGCATGATTTCTGCATGACCTGGACCCGGATGTGAGACAGTAATGTCTGCACCGCTACTATCTACTGAATCAATGGAAACCGTCCAAGGGACCAGTCTACCATGGCCATCTCGAATTTGAATGCCATCAGCACCGAAGGAACCCGAAGTGAAAATATCACCTTCATCATCGTCAATACCGTTTTCCAAGCTGGCATCTTGGTCCGCTTCGATGACCTTTAGATAGGCATGATCAGGATCACGATTGACCTCGTTGTGTTCAAAATCAGCATGGTGACGATCTTCCTGCGTGACCAGCAACCCGTGTGCCGGTAAATCCCGATCAAAACCAGAATCGACGCGTGTCTCCATCCAGATGTATTCACCGGGAGCAATTGTAAATCGAACAGTCCCGGCATTCGGGACATGTGGTAAAATGGTGTATGATTGGTTTTCAGCGACCAAAGAACCGATGGATAAGTCCAATGGTTCAATTGCACCAATCAAATCCAAGGTACCTGAAGTGGGTAGAGCGGGGGTACGCCCATTCCCATTCCAGTTGCCACTGGCCATGATATCCCAAGCACCAACACCACTCCAATCACTACTCGGCACTGCGGTATGAACATCATACAAATCTACAGCTCCCAGCATGTGAAGCATTTCATGAATCATCGTGCCCAAGCCATTGGAAGAAAATGAGGCCATGGTGTAAGCTCCAATTGACTTCCCTCCGGCTTCAAAGCCAGGCGAGAGTGGAGCGTAATGGCTCCAAATCGAATTCTGCCCCCCTCCATCTTCTTGTGCATCTCCTGTATGAATTACCAAAAGGCGGTCGACCCAACCATCTTTGTCGAAATCATAGGGTGCCATGTCGACGTTGTCAAAAGTCTCGGTGAGCGCCTCTTCGACCAAACCTGCTGGTCCTCCAGTGCTCTCATCGCCGATGTCGCGATCCGTACCAGAATCTCGCCCATACGCCGCTTCTGAATGATGTGCTGTATGGATGGTTGATTGGACATCTGCTGTCAAAATCGAACGCCCATTGCTAATTTCAGAAAAATATGTGGCGGCAGAATTTGCACCCATCAACATTGAGTTCGCACGATCGACAGTATTGCTGTCCGCAAGGGAATCAGGGAATTCGACAATTACGACCAACCACCGCTCATCATCTTGCATCTCAACGATTTCCGCATCATTGGTCATGATGACTTCTTCACGAATCGCATCAAAAATCGGCATGTAGAGGTGTGGCTGCCCAGCCAACCATTGTCCTGCAAGCACAATTGCAATNGCAATTGCGACCCGAGCAAGCCGACTCATATTCACTGCGAGAACCGCGTAATGCTTCAAGCCCACGCCTCTGGGTTTGNCGAAATCATCAAACTAATCNGAAAAAACCAATTTNCCAAGNGCNGATTCNCGATCTCGAAGTTCAGTCGGCANATCCAGCCAATTGAGACCTGTTAATTCGCANTCTCGGGAAATAAGTGACTGGCGAAAATCAACTGGCAAGGGCAACCCATTNCACCCACTGATGACCAATTCGCTGACATCATGTCGGACCACTGCATCAAGCAGAGCATCTCTCGCATCGGGGTCTAAACATAGCGCCTGAGCTTCNGCCCAACCCAAAGAGCTTGGAGCACTCGTCGAAGGAAGGGAGGGNCACGCNCCTTCACAATGGCACATTGCNAANAATTTACTATGCAATTCNCCTTGNGAATCAAACACCGNTGTTGGNGGCCTTGCAGCATCTGAAAGGATTGCTTCNGGGGCACCCCGGATGGCTATTTCAGGCAACAANACCAGAAAAATGGCCAATGTGAACCAGATGCTGTCAAGTGCAGATGGACCTACCAACCACCAAATGAATAGTATCGANCCGTGGACTCGAATTCTGAATGGGTCAATCGTGTNACTATTCATGAGCGAATACAATCTNGCAAAGGTCAANCCAATTAACGAAATCAGGGTNAAAAATATCCACCANGAAATNCCAATCCCNACTTCAAACAGCAANACNGCATCATANCTGGGATTGATTCCATCAATATCACCAAAGTTANCTGCGCTCTCAATCGCTAGGGGATATCCCCAAATCCACCAATANATGGCAGCGAGAAGAGCNATNGAACCCCCACCGACTGTNACGTTTCTTACCCATCTNCGCTCGCTGGGTAGTAGACCTTGTCGTGAAAANGAAAGAAGTTGCTGAATCGCAAATGGCATCGTGCTGATTAGAGCCATCAAGCCAATCATNGACCAACGTGTGGCCATCCACCCATGGGGGTCATAGATGGTTACAGAGCCNTGCTGGGCTGAGGTNGGCAGNGCAGAAAGCCAACCTTCGAGCAATGGNTCAATCTGGGTCCACCAAATNACGGTTGAGATACTCAAAATGAACAGTAAAACGGTCCCTCGTGTNGCCAATTCATCGAAATGTTCGCGGAGAGGTTTGTCCGCATCCCTGGAGAGGCGAAAATGCATGCTTGACCCTCACATCATGTCCTTGTGTGTCGGGGGTGTTTTGGCCGCCAATACTGTACGATAGACACCGTAAGCAGCCCATGCACTACAGAACAAAGCAGTAGCCCANAGATAGACTGCCGATTCTTCAGACAGCCAATANAGTCCGAGAAGAGCGAAGCCTACGGAAAGTAAACCACGTCGCAATCCCTCTGGATAAGCGAGTTGCCGATCCAAGTGAGCGGGGCCGGTCTGATATTTCCGCTCAAGAATTTCCTTTTGGACAATTGAACCAACCAGTAATGCAGTCAGTGTGATGAAAAACCAGGTNATACCATTCTGCATGACATCTTCAGAAACNGCTTTNTGNCGTTCTATNTCCAATGCTTCAGCATCNACCTCTTGATCGAATAAGCTCTGATCNCCGGAAGANAGNACACGNGTGCTCTGATCATCNGTNGCTGAGGTNGCACTCGGTGAATTGATGACGAANGATAGNGAGTTCCAATGATCATCAGAGTTGGGGGCNCCGTCGTTGTTGACCATGTTTCCAATCACCCAGAATGCNACATCACCGACATCTGATGANGGGGCNGTCCAAGTGAATGTCCAAGNGGCNGGAGAGGTGTAATCAGACTGTGTAATTCCAGATGATGTAGATGTTGCTTCCTTNTCTTCACCACTATCTTTCTCAGGGCGAATCAGTTGATCTTCNGTCCAAGAGAATGAGCCAACACCTTCAGTTGAGAGGAAGAAGCCNCCTCCAGAGTTGGATGAATGCTCAAGAGACAATGTCATCGAATATGATTGATCTGCCTGATAGGCATGTGGTGCACCAGACAATTTCACCAGTGTCCCTGTGTTTGGAGAAGATGCGTGACAAGTACANCCTGCTCTCCATGTTGGGTCGCCCGTGCCGTCATCATTGGTATCTGAAGGGGGGCCCAANTGCATGGCCATACCNGGTCCGGCCATCAAAAGCAAGAGGGAGACAAGGAGTGTCATCCNGAGTGAATATCGAGACATGCTCAACCCTCTAATCGGTTCGACCCTGCGTCCATCCTTAACGGTTGCTTTTCTGGGGTGCCCTTAAGGGGCACCCCGAGAGTTTCCAATCAAAGGTCTTTGAATGCTGAATTTAATTGATTCATCATCTTCTTGCCGTCACCAAAGAGCATCATTGTCTTGTCCTCGTAGAACAAATCATTGTCAACTCCTGCGTAACCAACAGAAAGACTTCGCTTGATGATCACCACAACTCTTGCCTTGTCTGCATCGATAATCGGCATCCCACCAAGCGGCCCCTCACCACTNCGGGCGACTGGNTTAACAGTATCATTTGCACCAATCACNATGGCGACATCGCACTCTGGNAACTCAGAGTTAATCTGGTCCATCTCAATGAGTTGCTCATAGGGNACGTTGGCCTCNGCGAGGAGGACATTCATGTGCCCTGGCATCCGACCTGCTACAGGATGAATTCCGTAACTAACCTCGACACCTTCTGCCTCGAGTAAATCAGCGAATTCCTTGACTGCGTGTTGAGCTTGACTGACGGCCATNCCNTAACCCGGGATNATGACACATTTGCTGATNCCATCACAGACCATNGCNACTTCTTCTGGATCACTGCCAACCTTGGTTCGAGTAACNGTTTCTTTACCTCCGCCTCCAAACGACTTGAACAGGACTGCAGAGAGTGTNCGGTTCATCGCCTTNCACATGATGAANGTCAANATGAGNCCTGCAGCACCGACCATCGAACCTGCGATAATCAGNACATTGTTGCCAATCACGAACCCTGTGAAGGCTGCGGCAATTCCAGACATTGAGTTGAGTAGACTGACTACGACAGGCATATCNGCNCCACCAATNGGNANNACNAACAGAACNCCAAGCAGTGATGATGTNCCNACCAAGTAGTACACATACTCNTTGTTGGTGGGNTCCTGAATNNTCAATGCAATCAAAGCGATAGAGGAAATCAGTAGTAGCCCTTTGACGTAATTCAACCAAGGAGGNCCCCAGGTNGGGAAGTTGACCCACTTGCGACGACCNCGGTCATCCTTCTTNGTGAATGGAATGTAAAATCCACCCATGAGCTTACCCATNGCCATGAGACTACCTGTCAAAGTAAGACAACCAACGAGACCTGAAAGNCCNATGGCAATCCAAGTGGCGTAGAGTTCAACACCTGCATCCGGAATGCCGTCCGAGCTGATTCGATCCAATACTTCAGAGAATCCGACCAGTGCTGATGCACCACCGCCAAATCCATTGAACAAAGCGACCAATTCAGGCATACCTGTCATTTCGACACGAATGGCGAGCCAAGCACCGATGACTGTACCAATGATGAGACCGCCCGCAATCAGTTCAATCCCGATTAGACCATCAGAGTACAGTTTAGCCATGGTAACCAAGACGGCGAGGAGCATTCCATATGCGCCTAGGCGGTTACCCTGAGGTGCAGTTCGTGGACTTGAAAGTCGCTTGATGCCGAGGATGAAGAGTGCGGCAGACACCAGGTAACCAATGTCCCATACTACCGGATCAACCATTTCAGTCACCTCCCTTCTTTTTCTTCTTTCCAGCAATCATTTCCAACATTCGATTGGTGACCATGAAGCCACCAACCACGTTGATGGTCGCCATCACGAGTGCAGCGAAGGCAAGCCATTGAGCCACGCTAGTACCATCCACTGTGGTGTATTCGTTGTTGTTCAGGAGAATGAGTGCGCCGACAATGGTGATCCCAGAAATCGCGTTGGCACCTGACATCAATGGAGTGTGTAGGGTTGGCGGCACCTTGCTAATCAACTCAAAGCCAAGGAAAATAGCCAAAACGAAAACTGTGATACTTCCAATTAATGCTGCAAGGGTCAAACTCATCCAACCACCTCCGACAAGCGCGTTTGCTTCGCATGGATTTCCCCACCCATGCAAACCAGCACACCTCCCATTCCGGATACGTAGAAATCACTACCTTCAGGTGCTCCAAACAAGATATCGTCTTCAGGATCGAGGACAATTTCTCCATCTTTCACAAGAGAGGATACAAATGTGGTCAAATTGTTCGAATACAACATACTCGCAGTTGAGGACAATTGGCCAGGTAGATTGGTAGTACCTACGATGGTGACACCATTGTCTGTTGTGATGATTTCACCCGCTGAGGTCAACTCACAGTTACCACCCACATCAGCGTTCATGTCAACGACCACTGAACCAGGCTTGAAATTAGAGACTGCAGATGCAGGTACGGTAATGGGTGCTGGTCGGCCGAAGATTCGCGCTGTTGTGACGATGACATCCGCATCCGCAGCAACTTCGCATACAGTATCGTTGACCTTCTGGATAAATTCAGGCGTGAGGGGTTTAGCATAACCAGACTCATCCTCAAAGTCATCCATACCTTCGACTTCAATGAAGCGTCCACCTACGGATTGAATCTGTTCAGCGGTAGACTTCCTCACATCCGAAGCATAGACAATCGCCCCCAATCGCTTGGCTGTGGCGATGGCTTGCAAACCGGCCACACCACTGCCCATGATGACAAATTTAGCTGGGCGGACGGTCCCTGCAGATGTGGTCATCATAGGAATCCCCTTGGGTACTTGAGCCGCACCCATCAG
Source organism: Methanobacteriota archaeon (assembly GCA_002701965.1). Taxonomy (GTDB): domain Archaea; phylum Thermoplasmatota; class Poseidoniia; order Poseidoniales; family Thalassarchaeaceae; genus MGIIb-P. The sequence continues at coordinate 7,729 of NZXM01000068.1, forward strand.
TACGGCCTTGTAACCGGCCAAGTTGTCCTGACTCGAGTTCACATCCATCGCTTGAGCGCGTGAAAGTCGACGTGGAATCATGTCCATACTCATGAGTGTGACCTTGGCATCCATGGCTTGCTTCACCCGCTCTGGATGACGGAATGGATCAGACACACAAGCGACCATCTGGCCTTCTGAAAGTGCTGTGAAATCAGGTGCACCGATACAAATCAGAATCTCACATGCCATGGCATCATCACGAGTAACAATGGAGGCACCCTTTGCCTCATATTCAGCATCCAGGTGGTGAGCTGAAACCCCGGCTCCAGATTCAACATGGACCTCAAAACCCAATTTCATCAATTTGGGAACCGAATTCGGAACGATTGCCACTCGGGTTTCATCTCCATCTTCCACAAGAACGCCTAACTTCATGCTGGTTCACCTATGTGATTCACCAACCCCAAAGGGGTTGTAGTGACATCGACCGAGAATCGGTTATTGAATCATACGGACGCGTTTGCAGGTTACGACTTACGACTCAAAACAAGATGATGGCACCTACACCGAACACTGCGACATCACAAATCGCATGGGCTATGTAAGGAATCCATACACTACGATATCGAACATAGAGCCAAGAAAAAATCGCCCCACCAATAAACAGAGCAATGCTGCAAATCAAATTGGCCCACCAGGGGAATCCAAACACGACCAAGGCCACGGTGTGATGAACAACAAATATCAGTGCTGATAGGATGATTGCAGGTGCACCCTGGCCCACCAATTCTTCCGATTTGATGACCAAAAACCAGCGGAATACATATTCTTCGAGTAGTGAATTAACGAGTATCCAATACAGGGTCGCGAGCAAGTAAATTTGCGGGTCCATCAGTCCAACTGGCTCTAACGCATCGGACAGCAACTTCGCATCGATTGCATCACCAAGCAATAGCCAGGCGCCAACCATTACAACACTCATAGCAACACCCAAACCAATGCTCATCCAGTACCCCCCATTTTGAGGTTTGGACCAAGAAATTGTACCCCCGTCGATTTTCAGGAACCACAGAATTGGAAAACATAGTAACCACAATTTCGTGATGACAAAGATGACCTGTGACGCTAAGCCGTCATTAAGGACAAATGAACAAATGGTGGATAACGATGGAGCTGCTCCAACCAGAAGTAAGGCAATGATTGCGGCACGCCTCTTCTCCATGCATCCCACTGGGATTTGGCTGTCTTGAAGGATTCCCCTGCACGGCAACCAATATGGACATGAATCTCTGCCCATTGTCCAACGAGGAGTCATCATGGGTGAGGATAATCGAATGAAAGATACAATTCGCGTTGCAGTAACGGGTGCAGCAGGTAACATTGGATATGCATTGTTGTGGCGTATCGCAAGTGGGGATTGTTTCGGTGCAAATCAGCCAGTGACCCTACAGCTACTCGAAATTCCATCTGGGATGCAGAGATTGGAAGGCGTCATCATGGAATTGAAGGACTCTGCATTCCCTCTGGTGGACGGAATCGTCGGTACAGATGACCCTGCGATTGCATTCAAAGACACAGATGCCATTTTTCTCGTGGGCTCGCGACCACGTTCCAAGGACATGGATCGGGCCGACCTCGTCGCAGCCAATGGGCCGATTTTTGTCGGACAAGGTCAAGCAATCGATGCTGCAGCCTCACCTAATGTCAAGGTCATTACTGTCGGTAACCCATGCAATACCAATGCACTCATCGCGTGTGCAAACGCACCTAGTATTCCATCTCGACAATTTACTGCAATGACCCGTCTCGACCAAAATCGAGCCGTCGGACAGATGGCTGAGCGCGCAGGTATACCCGCCTCAAAAATACAAGATGTATTCATCTGGGGCAATCACTCAAACACGATGTATCCCGATCCAAGGTTTGCGACGGTCGATGGGCAAAAAGCAACTGATGTATTTGATCTAGGATGGTTACAAGGTGACTTCCTTGGAACGGTCGCAACTCGAGGCAAGGCGATTATCGAAGCACGTGGCGCTTCTTCAGCAGCTTCCGCAGCTTCCGCAGCTGTGGACCACATGCGTGATTGGTGGCAGGGCTCAAACGGACGCATCGTTTCCATGGCACTTCCTTCCGAAGGATGGTACGGCGTTCCTGAGGGACTGGTTTTCAGTTTCCCATGCCGATGTGAGAATGGTGAAATTGAGGTTTTGGATAACCTCGCTGTCGACGCATTTGCACAGTCAAAGATTGATGAAAACATCGCAGCACTCATGGAAGAGCGAGCTGCAGTCAGCGAACTCTTAGGCGATTGAGGCATTCCATGAATACACCAATTTATCTTGAACACGACGGGAAGGTCCTACTCGTCGACCTCGATGGAAAAGGACCGCAAGATGCGGTGATGGGACGCGAGGGAAAAGTAACTCTCCGATTACCAACCGTGTATGAAGTCGAAACCATGGGAATCCGGTGGACTGAACGTCGTATCAACCGAATCCAATTTGATGGCGTGACCCACGAAGTCATCTACGCTTTACCAGAAATCGAGTGGCCTGAACATTGGACATGGAAAGACAAGTTGGTTTCAGATGGTTGTGTCCATCCATTGGCGAGAGAATGTGTCTATCGAAGTATGCATCGGGTCGTTGCAAAGGTCATTCTCATTAATTCTCAAAATGAAATCGCTATGGCCAAAGTCAAGCGTGGTTTTTTCTCTGGCCACTGGACACTTCCTGGGGGTTTCGTAGACTATGCAGAACACCCTGTTGAGGGAGCAGTTCGAGAAGTGAAAGAGGAACTCGGGGTTTCAGTTGAGATTGATCAAAAAGACATCGTCCAAATCGCAGAGCGTATATTCACAAGTGAAGGAATCCAATTTCTATCATTCACCTACAAGTGCTACATCGAAGGAGAGGTACAATTCAATCCCAAGGCTGACGAGATCGAGGAAGCTCGTTGGTTCTCAATGCAACAGGCTCTCGCAAATGCTGCCAGCTTATTCGATGTAGAAGCACTGAGGATGATGACATGAATCCTCAAATCTTCAGCGATGAACATTTTCGCAAAGCGATAAAATCGACTGTTTGCTTAGTTGTATTCTGCTGTATTGTCAGTCAAATTATGATGCAATTGGCAGGAGGAGAACGTGATGATCCTCTCGATCTAAGTGATCAGGTACCCCAAGAGATGCAAGACAATGGAGGAGTGGTTTTCGAAGATGGATATCCACCATTCGTATCTTCAGCTGGAGCACTCATGCCAGAGAAATTCGTGTTTAATCTTGGATTATTTTCGGGTGGAGTGATGATGATTTTTCTCACCTTTGAGATATACCATCGGACGAAATTTCAGAATACAACACGGAAAATTGCCAACGTCTCAACACTTGTGACTGGAATCATTGTTGGGTATTCGATGGTTCAGATTGTTGCATATCCATTTACGACCGAGGTCATGTCACATATTTTCTGGGCAATGAACATCTTTTGGTTTGCTCAAATCTGGATGGGAGCCCTCGCGTATACACGTGGGACATTGGATAATCAGTTCCGATGGAAAGGGTGGAAAATCAATACCATCCGGTGGACTCTTTTTTCGATCGCAGTCATTTCGTTCCAAGCGATGACTGCCTTGACAGTGATGGATTTGATTGTCGAGTCTGCCATCTTTGAGTGGACGCTGATTTTCTCGGCCTTTGCAATGATGCTGACAATCATCCCGACGTTGGACTCAGTTGAGATTTAGCACCATCATTCTGCTTCATCCGATCTGCGAATCAATACAATGATCAGTAGAACTGCAGAGACTCCGGAGCCGATGCCGACTAAGACAATCAGTTGCTTGGCATCCATCGGCTCAGATTCTGATTCAACCTCTGTCGGTTCGTCATCATCATCGAAAACACCGAATGTGGACCCGATGGGCGGGGGTGCTTCGGCAGGGTGAACATCTTCCATCACNATGATNGTGCCATTNAGTACGGTTCCATTNGACAAGATATCTTGATACTGATATTCNCCCACNCCAAAGGTGCCATTAAACCACATAAGGAAAGTTATGTTGCAATCATCCGATTCACTTGAATTCGTCTGATTGGTCTGATTGNTCGGNCCACATTCNGGNTATAATTCACCNGAATCCCAATCGTTNGANCCATTGTACANACCATCCCCGTCACCATCAAANACAATTCGATGAGTGATATTTTCNCTAGAATCAACATTGTGCCAAATTACTGAATCATTGTACATGATCTGGGAACTGTTTGGTGTCAGGCCCGTATCTTTGACCACGACGGTGAAGGTGTCGGCGGAATGAGCTTGTACATTCAGGGGTAGCAAAATCATAGAAACAAGAATCAGCGATAGGATGCACTTGCTGGGTCTCATCAACCCTTCGAAAAACTCAGCATAAATAAATCAAATCTGTAGAGCCATGTGGCTGACACCCGTTAATTCAAATACAACATATTCACGCACAGAATCATGCAACGTCGTGGCCTGTCTGATAACGAATCTGCAGCAGACAAAATCTTGGTTATTGCAATCGTGACTTTGATTTCAATAAGCNTACTTTCGGTTCTAGCATACATGAATCTCGATACTGAAGATTCCATGGCAGATACTCAGGACGACTGGGTTGATCCAGTGATTGAGATTGAAAATGAAAGTCACAGCCATGGCGATTTGTTGGCACATCGGCTCAGCACTGATAACATCCAGTTNATTGACTATCACAATCTGAATTGTGATGGCAACGAAAAACCCNCAGCNGAGCTGGACAATACGGCAGGCCGACCTTGCTTACCTGAATACAAGAACGTCGCACCTACTCCTGGCGATTCCTCTGAAATTGCTATCGAAGGAAACTTCCTTGAGGACTGTGAAAAATATCCTGATGGTACAGGTGGATGTTACGCGTACGTGTCATCCTACAACCAATTCGAAATTCTTGATATCTCAGACCCCAANAACATGGTTTTGCTCTCAACATACTATGCTGAGGTTGCNCGGATGATTGACATCAAGGTCACACCCGACAACAATTGGGTTCTCGTTAATCACGAACTAACCAACAGCGAACTGGACCCAATCCCAAACGATGACGATGCAAACAGTGGCGCGAACCGATTGGATGTGATCTATGTCGGTGACAAGAGTGAGCCNATCAAGGTTGCAGAATGGGACAANCCACCTGCTGGATTCCACAACCAAGACCTCCACGTCTACTGCGATTTGGATTACGGAATTTATGCNGCTGAAGACTGNCACCTNTTCTTGTTNGGAGCCGANCCNTANCCNGAAATGGCNGAGGGNGATTCNGGTACATTCTACAAGGGGACACAGATTTTCTACGTACCACTCGGATTTGAATCATGGATTCCCACGTCTACAGATGAAGAACAAAACACCAGTCGTGAAATCATTAGATGGGGTGGATATACACCCGATGTTGCCACNACNTGTGGTGGCTCACTGTTTAATCACGACAATGTGTTCCATGTACATCCAATCACNGGNCAAAAGTTGCTTTACATNTCCTATTGGGATGCAGGTCTGAGGATTGTTGATGTCTCAGAACCTCCCAGTGTCGCGGACCCNCTCGGACTTTCATGGCCCCAAGATGATGAAGTTGGACGATGGTTGGGGTGCCCCTCAGATTCAGATGGATGGTATGGTCCCGATGGTGGCGGTCACGCAAACATGACTCCCGAGGAATGGGCTGGTAGCAGTGGTGCACTCAATGGAAATGGTTGGATTCACTATGCCATTCCTTATGANCATCTGATTTGCAACGGCATCTCTCATCTGGTTGAGCAGTCGCTTTGGCCAGAGAACTGTGGCACTGGACCAGATGATCCTACGTACGGAATCAATTGGCGACATTANACAATCATCGCACCTGAATANGGAACCAATGCAAACCATACCGGATTTGTTTGGACCATTGACACCACAGACCCTGCAAAGCCATTCTTGGTTAGCAAGTGGAAACTACCNGGNCAAGGAACATTCTCGGATGGTACCAAGCATGACAACCACTGGATTCCAGGAGGGTACATCTACAGCCCACACAACGGTGATACNGGNAACAATGGACACGTGTACTGGACACATTACCACGCTGGTACATGGATTACTGACCATGGGACCATTTGGGAAGATTTNGTTTGGAANGATGGTNTNCCACAACCGGAATTAGGGTTCCANGCCATTGAGCAATTGGCTGAAACCAAGACGATTGGTTACTACTTGCCTGCAGGACCCACTTGGATTGAANANCCGACCGNANCACTCGGATATGACATGGCAGATTGCTGGGCATCCTGCATGATTCCGTTTGACTGGGGTCTGCAATTCGATCCGCGAGGATACGTATTCATCTCTGAAATGGTATCGGGAATCTATGTGATTCAGGTTGAGGAAGACATCAATCCAGAATANATGTANCCNCCCACGTATACGAATGAAGATGATTGATTCACCCGAATCCGATTGATTCAGATACANGTGTGCTTTCCGACGGTACACGAGGTGACTGAATGCGTCAAATCACGGCTCTTGTGATGGTTCTGTGNCTGATGCTTCCGGGTTGTACCGCACCNGTNGAAGATGAAATCGATCTNTTCTACGGNCAAGANTTGCCACTTGANGANCCNGAATATGACCTCGANGAATTNAGTCTGATGAATTTCGATGGGAACATGACCAACCTTTCAGACTTTGATGACCAAGTTTTGGTTGTCTCTTTCGTATATTCGCGATGCCCGGATGTCTGCCCNATTGTGAGTGCAAACCTNCGATGGGTCGCAGAACAGCTNCCTGACGATTATGGGACCAATTTCAGNATCATTGCAATCACGGTAGACCCATGGTGGGATACGAGTGGTGTGTTGGCAGAATATGCCATGCGTCAGGCCATCGATTGGCCACACCTCACCGGAGATGTGGAAANGATGCAACCCATTTGGGAATCGTTCCATGTCGGATTGCAAACTTACCTCAATACGTCNGCTTCGGAGGAAGGGAATTCAACGAATGAGAACCAAACAAACACAACGGATGCGAACCAAACNTCGGGGCGNCATCACCCNGACTACTTGGTGGATCACTCAACTGCAACCATCATCATTGACAAGAGTCACCAGCAGAGAGTNCGATGGAATGANATGGACTGGGAACCCACATTATTCATCAAGGATTTGCAATTCCTAATGGATGAAGATTTGAGTCCCGTAGTTGAATCATGAGCGTTGCATAATCATTGCAAGAAGAAGTGCACTGGCACCACCGAACATGGTCATGCCAACAAGCATCATTACCTTCTGGACATCCGTTTGGCTTGATTGCTTCATCACTGGTTCGTCTTCCTCTTCCTCACAATCACCGAAACACTCCCCAATTTCTGGAGCATTTTCAATGTGAACATCTGCAGCAATGTTCAGCCGAACCTCAATTTCTGTCCCATCAGAGCGGATGTCAGATAGGATGTAATTGCCAACCAAGGCCGTATCGTTGATCACGAAAATCCAAGCGACTCTGCAATCCGTATCATTGTCCCAATCACATTCGCTGTGTAAAATACCTGAAGAGAATTCACCTTCATCATCGAAGTCATTGTCGCCATTCAGGTCTAACCCAATGGTGTGCGTAACATTCTCTCGACTATCGACATTGTAATACTGTACAGTGTCATTGACGACCAGACTGACCTCAGAGGGGTCGTGTCGGTCTTCGCGGACAATCACTGTGAATGTGTCTGGCTCATGGGCCACTGCGACACCAGATAAAATCGGAAGAATGAGCAGAACCCCGAGCAGTACACTGCGCATACATGGCGGTACCCATGGGTGGATAAATACAAATCGACCCGTAGGGTCGGACAGGTATGGATAGCGTCAAGGGTTTGGCACTTGCAGCAATGATGTTGCTTGCCAGTGCGACCATGTTGGTCTTCGCAATGGGAGATTTCAGCGTTGATGAGGAAATCGATTCGTCGCAAACAATGGCCGAGGACCCGCTCATTCAAGGCGAAGACCATGACCACCGTGATCCAACACAACACAACATGAGTAGCTCAAACATCGAATTCGCTGATTTCAATGAATTGACCAGCCCAGGAAATGCCGAAGTGCAAGTCATGACGGCTCCGGATGGTCGTGTGTATGCTTACCAAGCAGGTTGGAATGATGTTCACATTACCGATGTCACCGACCCCTACAACACGACCGTTGTGGGACATTACGTCGATCCAAATACACAGGTTCTGGATGTCAAGTACTTGGAACACAATGGCAATGAATTCTTGATTCTGCAAAACCAGCTCATTGATTCAGGGTATGCTGACCCGAATGTTGGCGAGTGGGGCGACCCTGTTCAGGTGAGTGTAACACTTCTCGATGTCACTGACAAAACCAACCCATACTACGTTGACTCGTGGTACGATGTCGACCACCCCAGCGGCCCTCACAATCTGTACACACAGATGATTGATGGAGAATGGTACATCTTGGTCGCAAACCCCGATTATGAGCAATGTGACATCGGGCAAGGAGACGCCTGTGGAGGCATCACAATCGCGCATCTCCAATTCGATGGGCCGACTGATTTGCCTAGAATCCTCAAAGTTGGTGAAGCCGAAGTTGCATGGGAAACCACTCGAGGTGGTTGGATCTACATTCACGATATGACCAGTCAAACCTGGCCTGGAACTGATACTGAGGACCCTCGCTATGGTCGAACCTACATCTATGGGGCATACTGGGAAGCCGGACTGAGAATCTTTGACATCTCAGATGTACCTCACCCTGTTAATTCGCCAGTACTGTACGCTTGGCATACAGGAGGTTGCCTATTGACTGGAGGTTCTCAGGCAGGTTGTACTTGGCGAGCACCGGAAGTCGGTCACTGGGATGACTTCGCAGATTTGGATGGCGATGGTGAACTCGACAGTGGACCCACCGGGAATGAGAATGGTGGGCGCGCATCGTACATCCACTATGCTGAGCCCTTCCCTGAAATGGTCGACACCAGCCACCTTGGTGGGCCCGCAGGTGACCGACACCTGACGGTTCTCGCTGTGGAAGTATTGGCGACATCAGAAGGAACTGGACTGGTATACTTGCTCGATACCACTAACTACACCATGAGCAATGGCAACTTGCGATTTGAGCCTGCATTGTACTCGACTTGGGAAATCCCAACCGCTTGGGATCACTGCTATGGCTCATCCTGTGAAGATCACGCCAATGGAGACGAATGGTTGCTGTTCAGCCCACACAACTTGGACAGTGTCTACTTCCCCACCAATGATGCTGACTTGCCTGACAATAGCCTTGGTGGAACCTGGGACGGCCGACTCTATGTCAGCCACTATCACGGAGGCATGTGGATTGTCGATGTAGAAACTCTGATTGCCGCAGGATTTTCTGGGCAAGATATGAATCAAACAAACTTCGATGCAACAGTTGGATTTTACCTGCCACATGGAAGTGAGTATGGCGAACCATTGGGTAGTGCCTACTACGACTTCGGTTGGATTCCATTCTTATGGGCCGTGGAATATCACGATGGATATGCCTACATGTCCTGTATTACCAGTGGACTGTATATTGCCCAGTTGGACATTGACGAACCATATCGTGGTGTGTTGATGAACAATGGCTGACATGTAACTGCGTTAGAACCATAACTCGGATTCCACTGTTTATCTGTATGGATGGACGCATGGGCTGGACAGCTGCACTGATGGTTTCAACATTGATTCTTGCATCTGCATTGGGTTACATGGTTGGCATTTCAGGTTTGGAAACTACCGACAATACTGAGGATGATTCAAGTCCCCAAGAACCAGCAATGATTGATGATGCACCCCTGTTGACCATGGATGCTGCAGAGCACCCATACGGAGTGACTGCGTTTACGATAGAAGGTGGAGTCCATGATGAAAACCCGGTATCTGCTGTGGTCTTTGTCGAACTCATTAATCCAATGGATGAATCAAGGCAGGG
>NZXM01000031.1 GCA_002701965.1 Methanobacteriota archaeon
TCGCGACGGGACCTTCGAATTGGTGACCACTGAAAGTGGCATGTCGAGACCGGGAACAGGCATGGGGGCTCATGCTGCGGATATCGATTTGGATGGTGATTTGGATGTGTGCCAGTCGAATTTCGGTGACAATTTCCTTTGGAACAATCAAGGCAATTCATTTATCGAACAATCCTCGATGGGAATCTATGGTGAACAATCGAATATTCTGGTCAACTGGGACTGTCATTTCTTTGACTATGATTTAGACGGTGACATGGACCTCTGGTTTGGTGTTGGTAGAATCAATTTGGACATTTCCAATCAATACAATTCGTTGTACAGAAATGATGGTGATCTCGATGGAGATGGAATGATTGACTTTACAGATGTTGCATCTGAACTAGGCATTTCAGGGGCCAATATGAGTACGGGATACACACGTGGTGGAAACAAAACCATGGGCGTTGCCTTGGCAGACTTTGACAACGATGGGGATTTGGATTTACTGATGGCCCATGCCAATGGGCCCCCACAGTTGTGGCGTAACACTGCCGTTGAGGAAGGTGGGAGTTGGCTGAAAGTTCGCTTACAAGGCACTGAAGGCGGCTCAAATTCCCACGGTATTGGATGTATTGTTGAGGTGCATTTGGAGGATGGTACCATTCTCAAGCAGCATGCCTATGCTGGTGATGGTTTCCTCGGAAGTAGTGACCCCAGTGTCCATTTTGGACTCGGGGGCCAGTCTATTGTTGAAGTCAAGGTAAAGTGGTCAACAGGGTACATCCAGAGCGTTGAGGGTGTGCAATTCAATTCAGAACTAACCGTCATGGAGGAACTTCCTCCAGAGGCTAACGATTACTCCGCTTTCATTCTCATTCTGATGATACTTATTCTTCTTCAACTGATTTGGAAGAAGCCCCCACGAACCCAATAATTAGCAGGCCTAGAATCGCCAGTCCAATCAATCCAAGAACGACTGATTCTAGGTCTGATTCATTCTCAGTTTCAATCTCAGGGAGTATGGTGTCTTTGGGTAAATAACAGTCCATGTCATTCAAATCGGTTTCAGCAAAGAACACATTGCATTGGATAGATTGAATCTCAGTATTTCGTAGGATGACATGGGAGAGTCGTGTCTCAGAGAGATTTTGATCGACACCCTCCAGTTCAGGATCGTTTTCGTAATACAGGGGGTCTCCATCACGCAACCGTAAGAATTGGTCACGGATGACGGCATCCATGGTTTCTCCCAACGCAGAATCNGGCAAGTGATCTTCAGCCAACATCCCGATGTAAGGGTCGATGTGGCCAGGGTCTTGGTCACCATACGCAACTGAGAGACGATTGGCAACTTCAGCGTCGCTCGTAATGTCACTGTAATTGGTGATATCGTCTAATTCGAATGCGGCCCGGAGCTCGCCGTAGTACGGCACACCATGATCTCGACCTCGCTGAATGTCGATTGCACACAAATCCATCCCGCCCGCACCAGGCATTCCGAACAAATGGTTTCTCAGGTCCTCCCCATAGTAGATGTCGTTTGCTGCTTGGGTTTGGGCAGCCACACCTCGCAGAATCGGAGCAATTCCTCCCTCTTCTGTAACGGGTCTTGTCGTCCAGAATCCATCAAACAAGTCCATGACTCCATTCTCAATTGGTTCGCGACTCTCATCGAGCCTGAGGAATACATCGCCTGTTTGCGAATGTCCCATTCGGAAGGCAACCGTGGCAAATGAGCTGGTGACTTCCGGATTGATCNCGGAGTTATATCCCGAATATGGAGTGAGCGTGACCCCTAAACTCGGTAGGAATTCTTCGTAAGTTATTGCTTGAATTTGAGCTGCAACAAGTTTCCTTGCCAATTGGAAAATATCTTCATCACTCCAATNNGGATTTCGTTCNGCAATGTCTTCTGCCAGTCGATTGTGTTCACGAATGAACAGGACGTGCANGGCCATCAATGCNATATGCTCGTTGGCCCGGGAATCTCCCGCAATGAATCGAACATCAGCGCTGAATCCAACGAATGACATTGGAGGTGCGGTTTGGTCATCGTCTTGGGCGACTGGAAGTAAATCACCCCATGGATTGGGNCTGACTTTGAGTTTACCATNCTCAAAGGTTCGTAGCCAATTTGAAGTTTCTACAGAGGANCCGTAAACTGAACTTCCATCAATCCAAGTTGTAATCGAATTCGGGTGCTCTCGTGTTTGAANACCTTGCTCATCAGTCATGTTCACGTAGAGTGAACGGAAGAACCTGAGTTGGGACCCACCTGGGGCTCCCATTACTGGGTCATCCTCAGCGATCTGAATGTTGGCTTGTTCAGGAGCTGCGGTTCCACCGACTCGACCATTTTGTGTTAATGTGAAATCTATCTCGTGAGTGATGAACTGCCCCCACAACCAATTGAAATCGGATAGGCCACGTTCATCTAAAATCGCACTCGGTTGAGCGCAAACAATATTGCTGATATTTCTTGGATTTGGCAAATCAGCCAACCCCATCCAGTTCGCATTAGGGTCATGTGATGAGTTGGCAACTCGACCCAGTAGTGTGCCGGCTTGACCCCATTCTGGATGTTCTTGATTGACATCCGAACCATTGGCACTGTAGAAATTCACAGGTTTGACATCGGTGGAGTAATCGGTTGGAACCAAGGTGGCACTCATACCACTGGGCAAAAGCAGAATCAGACATAGTCCGATGGCGAGCAACCACCTCGTCCTGTTTCCCGCATGCCCATTTGCTANCATATATCGGGCGCGTTGGCTAAATCGGGTTAATTTGTCGGTCCCAAGTTCCGAATATTGATTAGACACGGAGGTTAGTAAGTGGTGCACGTTAGGGATTCATAGGAGAATGCATCCGCACATCCTTTTGAAGATAGAACGTTTCGGCCGAGAGGTCGGGGGGAGAATATGCCACTAAAACTAGGACCTGCCGGNGTTCCTTTGTCCTGTAAAGGACGAACCATTGTTGAAGGCATGGATGATATCACTGCACTCGGTTTAGAGACAATGGAAATTCAAACTGTACGTACAGTAGCCCCACATCATTTCGATCAATATTGGCAAGCAGGAATCTTATCCTGGAAGACTGGATTCGAAATGAACCTTCACGGCCCATACTATGCTGAACTATTGGGAGACAAGCGTGAACGTAGTCGAACCTTGTCCAAGATGGAGGCGAGTTTGCAAGCGGCGAAAGTTGTCAATGCTCGTCACATCACATACCACGTTGGTCCGTACGGTGAATTCAACCGTGGCAAGGATGCAAATGAGCAAGTTGCTAACGTTATGGCCGGAGTTGTTGATCGTTGCGCTGAGATTTGGAACAATGAGGAGGAGAGTGAGGATTATGCTGCATTCCCTTGGGTCATTGACAATACACCCACTCTAATCGGTGTTGAAACCAGTGGTCGNCAGGAACTTTGGGGTAGTTTAGAGGAAGTCCTCGAGGTCACCAATCACGTTGAAGGTACAGTTCCAGTGCTGAATTTGGCACACATTCACGCCCGCGGGCATGGTCGTCTACGAACCAGTGAAGATTTTGGTGAATTGTTTGATCTGGTTCGAGAAACCATCGGTGGAAAGACATTCTATTGCCATTTCAGCGGAATTGAGCACCGTATGGGCAATGCTTTGCACTACACTCAAATCAAGAAGTCTGATTTGAAATTTGAACCTCTTGCTGAGTTCCTTGCAGAAGATGGAGACTGGCTCGACATCACCATGATTTCTGATTCACCTTTGCTTGAGCACGATGCCATGTTCATGTTACAGCAATGCGAACGGGCTCAGCATCGCCTCTTTGAGAAGCAGGCACGTGATGACCGACGCAACAAGCTCGCTGTGGCCCAAGGTATGGACCCCGAGGAGTTGGCAGCTCGCGAAGCCGAAGAGAAAGCCAAGCGAGAAGCTGCAGAGCAAGGTAAGCCAGCACCAGCACCATCGCCCGCCGCTAAGAAAGAGAGCAAGCCTGCGGCGAAGAAATCTACCAAAAAGGCCGATCAGCCGATGATTTTGGATTCCGAAGAAGATGACGACGACCTCTTTTGAGTCACTCATTTAGCACCCGAAAGGGTTGATAATGCGAGGCTGGTGGCGCTGTTCCCTGCGGTGGTAACTCAGCTGGGAGAGTGCCAGACTGAAGATCTGGAAGTCGCCGGTTCAAGCCCGGCCCACCGCACCATCATTCCTCTCGATTCACCACAATAGATGCGCCGAACATTGCACAGATGGTTAGCAGTATATTCAACGAGGGTAGGGAACTGATTGCCCCTGAATCATCAGGGTGATCGGATACTTCAATGCTGATTTTGGATTCAAAGGGATTGTCACCAATCACTGTTCCACCATACCGGCTGGCAAATTCACTTTGGATTGTAAACTCAAATTCAAAGAAACTCTTGATTGTCCCATTTGTGTATACTTCATGTTTCATGATGGCGGTTTCTTCGCTCCAATCAGGTTCTTCTTCCAAATCTTGGGGGCATTCGATCATCGCCCTGAACCTTTCTGGAGGCGCACGACTATCTATCCACAAACTTACACTTGGAATTTCAACTTTCCACCCATCTTGAATTAAACCGTCCAAGTTTGCCAATCTGAAATTAAATTGGTCCATTGCATTTCCATCATTATACACTTTGAATTCGATATAATTTGAACAACCGACTTCGACATTGACCGGGGGTAATTCAACTTCCACTCTGAACATGGCAAATTGTCTGATTACGATGATCATGTTGACTTCTTCATTTTGACATGTCGGGCAAGGGACTCCATTTGCTGTGTTCACAACATAAGACAATGTCGCCATACGCTGTCCTTCAGGCATCTGGCTCTCTCCTCGAAATGTAAGTTCAAAATCGGTCGTTCCTCCTGCTGGCACAGTAATTGAAGAAGGTCCTGAATTCGCCAATCCACCTGAAGTCAGTGAAAGATCAACCTGTTCAACATAGACTGTAGGGTTTTCAGCAGTGCAAGTTGTGCTTCCAGTTCTCGTATCCCCTGGGGCGACATCAATCATGATACTGGTCGGACTACAGGTGATACTTACCTCGGGGTGAATTTGGGCCTCAGCACTAGGATTACAGGGGATGAGAGCAACCAAAAGAATCAGTAGAATCAATTGGCCTTTCAGTCGCATATCACGCACACTACAATATCTGAGAAGAACCTTTGGCCTGCTCAATTTTGCCCTTGTAGAGCATCTTGCTGTAGTTGATGGAGTTTACCCAATCCAATCTCGGCCATGTCCATCAATGCATCCATTTGAGCCCGAGAATAGGTGGCTTCTTCCCCGGTTCCTTGGACTTCAACCAACATTCCATCGCTGGTGCCGATGACGTTCATGTCTACATCTGCGTTTGAATCAAGAATGTAATCCAAATCAAGATAGACGTCTTCACCAATCAGTCCAACACTAATCGCCGCAACATCGACAGGCAATACAGCAGCTTCGTGCGCAGACTTCTCATCTGAACTTAATTCACGAGGCTCCCATTCACGCCCCGCATCTGCGGGTTTCCGGTCGGCAGCCGGCAAGCACAATCCCTGCTCAATCAATCGACGAACACCCAATCTGAGAGCGATGGTGGCTGCAGTAATCGAAGCACAGCGAGTGCCTCCATCTGCATTGAGAATATCGCAATCTACAGTAAGACTGTGAGGTCCCAAGGCTTCCAAATCAATCCCTGCTCTCAAACTGCGTGCAATCAACCGCTCGATTTCGTAGGTGCGACCCTTTGCTCCTCTTCGTTCACGCTGAAATCGAGAATCGGTCGAACCCGGGAGTAGGCTGTATTCTGCATTGACCCATCCTTTTGTGGCGTCACGAGGGAACCAACGGGGCAGATTCCTCGCACGTGTACAGCAAGCGAGGACAACAGTGTCACCTTGCTTGTACAATACACTTGCAAGTGCGTTTGGAGTAAAGTCAAGTTGAATCTCAACTTCACGCATTTCATTCATTGCTCGTGTCAATTCTAATTCGGTATCCTTGAACTTGGCCATGTTGCGCCGACTCGGGTCTCATTCTTCAATAGCGCGGCGGGCATGTGGGGGTCGCCATGCAGACCAGACACCCTCGTTGGTTTCGATGTATGGTCCGCCAATGAGGTCGACACAATATGGCACTGCGGGCCAAATCTCGTCGATAATTTCACGAATCGAACGAGGACTTCCTGGGAGATTGAGAATTAAGCAACTACCTCGAGTACCTGCAGTTTGACGGCTGAGAACAGCCGTGGGTACATGTCGAAGAGAAATCGCTCGCATCTGCTCACCAAATCCGGGCAACATCCGGTCACAAACCGCCTCTGTAGCATCTGGAGTCACATCGCGTGGTGCAGGTCCAGTACCACCAGTCGTGATGATCACAGCACACCCAACATCCGCGAGTTCGCTTAGTGTAGATTCAATGGTCTCTTGCTCATCTGGAATGATTCTGCGTTTGATGACAAAAGGGGATGCAATCGCCTCATACAAGAAGTCAGCAATCGCAAGTCCAGAGAGATCTTCGTATTCACCTGAGGATGCCCTGTCGGAAGCGGTAACGACCCCGAAAACCACCTGCTCCATGTCACGTCGTCGACTTGAGCAATATCAAGCCTACTCTTCCTCATTGAGGAATCCGGCGCGCGCCGCATCTCGTCTGGACTTTCGTTCATCACGCGGAATGGGTGAGCGAGACTCAATGTCTCTCGCTTTGTTACCCCCTGGCATTTTTCCGGTCAAAACACTCATTTTGGCATCGTGAAACTCAGTTGCAGTTAGCCACCCATCTCGGCGCATATCGGAGAGTCTCTCCAACCGTTCAATCATTTCATTTGAATCGACTTCACCAAGTTCCTTATTGCCATACTGTCGGCCCTTGGTCCAAATCAACTGAGAAAGTGTTGCAGTCAACAAACCATACAGTGCAATTCCTGTGAACATCAAGAAAATCGCCACGACCCTACCACCGGGAGTAACGGGGGCATAGTCACCATATCCTACCGTAGTCGCGGTTGTGATGGCCCACCACATCGCTTGTGGGAGAGTGTCAATACAGGTATCTCCACATTGAGTCGGTGACGCATGTTGCTCAAACAAGTAGGCGATGAAGCCTCNCGCAAATCCAATGGCGGTAACAACGAAAATCAAATGCTGTAGTTGAACCTGTACCGGTGATTCCTCACTTGTTTCCTGTAAACCCAAGAGGTTGGTCGCTAGGAAATAGACCTTCGATAAATGGACCAGCCGGAACAATACAATCACACTAATTTCGGGAATTGCAGCCAAAATTACGGGGGTGAGTCCAAGCATGCCCCAACTTTGAGCTCTCCACCATTCCTTGCGATCTTCAGTATTGGACAAATCCTTGGATAATTCCGCTACAAAAAAGCCGACCAATGCCAAATCGAGGAAAGCCAATATCCAGAACAGGGTCGGATTACTGTTGACCAAGTCTTCCTGAATGACAAAGATCACTATGCCAATCGAGACCAGTGAAAAAATCAGTTCCAGATTTTCTACACGAATCCAATTCGACCACCAGAAGGTTTGGTCTTCAACGACCTCCTCCTCATCGGACATGGGACAATAAGCGGTAACAACGAGTTCTTGACTGTTCGGTGTGACTCGTGGGGCACAATACGGATTCCAAATGTATCAAGCATCGTCCACAGACTCTTCATCGTCCACAGATTCTTCCTCTGGCACTTCGGTATCTGGTTCCACTTGAGCCTGCATCCATTTGTTCTCGGAGCACAAGACGATATTGGCAATAGGGTCTCCTGCTCGAACCAATGGGTTGAGGGTCAAGCCGACGATGACTCCAGTTCTCGGGCTTTGAATCGTATGCGTTTTGGCACCCAGTGGGTCGGTGATTAGTGCGATATTCTGTCCCTTCTTGACATGATCTCCGGGTTTAACTAAACTGTACAATAATCCACCCGCTTCAGCTCGAGCCCACTTGGAACGGCGCACCAATAATCGAAACCCGGGTTGTCGAGATTTCCTCTCAATCATTCCCAAATGGGCCATGACATTGAGGACGCCTTCGATTCCAGAATGCACTGCTTCCATTTCGAATCGGTGGGCGGTTCCTGCTTCAAGCAAAATGGTTGGAGTTCCTTTGGTCGAAGCCTCCCTTCTCAACGAACCTTTTGGTCCACTAGAATGTAGGATGATTTGAGTACCAAATGCCCTGGCTAATTCAAGACATTCTTTCTTATCAAAATCAGCTCTTACGTGAGGTAAATTTGTTCTGGAATGAGGCGCTGAATGCAAATCGATGAGATAATCTGCTCGACTCACAACACCTTCAAACAAAGCGTGTGCAATTCTCTGCGATTGATTCCCACTCTGTTTACCTGGAAACAAGCGATTGATATCTCGATTGTCAGGGGCACCCCTTTGCTCAAGTAGCATGCCTTCAATATTGACTACAGGTACACAGATGAGTGTCCCCGAAAGTTGCTCACGATTGATCGTGTCATCCTCAGTGTTCGCAATATGGTCATCTCCATGGATCAGGTGGTGAACTACGGATACCCCGTTCAATTCATCGCCATGAATTCCTGCGACAAGGCCCAACACCGGTCCTGGTTTGGAACCATGAAGCACGTATACGGGGATGCTACGTGGATTTCCAGCGGGCCCGTCTCCCAACTCCAGTGATAGTTCAACACCAGTGCCGGGGGGGATTTCAGTGCCCCCAAAATGAAAAGATTGCATCTCCGCCACGTTTGTCCCAGGGCGCATTTGGTAACAAGTTCTGCCCCACTTTGTTTCCTACCAACATCAATGTGCGATAGTTCAAGAACCCCCGCATCCCGGTGAGATTTCCCGGAGGTAATGGAGTGCCGCGTCTTCCCCAAACTGCACGATCGACCATTGTTCTCTGCCCTGGCCATTTGGCCAAAGCAGGACATGCTCGTGCGGACGCGGTCTTTTACTGACCCTCCACAGGAGTTGCTCGAAATGTCTACCCCAGAAGAGTTTGAAAATGAAGTTCGTGCGGTCAAAGAAGCCGTACCAGAAGCAAATGAAGAAGAAATAGTCAAGGAATTTACTCGCTACAAAGATGAGTTCCTTGTCCCGCCCAAACATGCTCTTAGAAGCGTGATTGAGCATTTCCAGAAAGAAGCTGGCATGGAAGTTGGCGCACCAAAAATGTCTTCTCGACCAGCCGCTAAATCTGTCGAGAGGTTTTCCAATTTATCTTCTGATGATAGTAATGTCACCATCGAGGTCGAGGTAGTTACCTATGTTCCACGTATGCAGATGGTACGCGGAGAAGAGAAGCAGATTGCTTTTGGGTGGATTGAAGACAATCCATGGGAAGATGGTGGAGAACGTACACGTTGGGATTTCAAGGACTGGGGCAACCATGCCGAGAGTCTAACTCCAGGGAGTGTTGTCCGTCTTGAGGGTGTGTCTGTCAATGAGTGGAATGGTAAATTTTCCCTGAATGTGAATCAAAGTAGTCGCGTCGCAGTCTTGCGAGGAAGCGAGAGAAAAGTCGTACAAGCCCCTTCCGAACCCACCGCAATAGAGCGTGTTTTGGGCATGGATGGGTTTGCAACTGTGGTGGCCCGAGTTCTATCAAAGCGAGAAATGACCGTGAACAAAAAGGATGGCAGTGGTACATTGGACATGGTGAAAGGACGCCTTGCAGATGACACCGGAACCATCGGTTTCGCCTGCTTTGGTAACTTTGACCACCCTATAGGCACGCTTGTGAGAATCGAAGGTGCAGCCATCCGACGATTCAGAGACACCCCCGAGTTGAATATTGGTGATCGTACCAAGGTCGAAGTCTATCACGACAATGCATTTGCAAGTTTGGAAGATTTACAATCATCATCTGTTCTACAAATTGGCCAACTTCGAGACGGCTCGGCAGATGTGTCGATTATCGTCCAACTTACTTCTTGGGCAAGTCGAAGTTTCACCGGTCAAGATGGTACTGAAAAGACCGTATGGGGTGGTGACGCAGTTGATCCATCGGGNNCCTGCAGGTTGACTGCNTGGTCAGANTTNCCNATCGATTCNGATTCATTACCGGTTGCAGTGAAGCTTAACGGTNTCAGAGTTCGGTCTTGGCAAGGGACGCCCGATTTGACCGTCGATCGTGCNGATCAAGCGGAGATTCTTGATNCGATCCCTTGGGATGCNATCGATGCAACNGACCATGCGGTTGACGTNGATTTCACAGAGTTGCTGAGTGGTGGTTCACGAAGTGGAGTCTCTAGCACTGCAACAGTAATTTCTGTAGCAACAGGCTCTGGAATCATTCTAAGATGTCCTGAATGTAAGAGAGCGATGCGAGATGGNGCTTGCATGAATCCTGCCTGTAACTCACAAGGTCCACAAGTTGGAATCGAAGATTTACGATTGCGACTCATTCTTGATGATGGTATCTCAAATGGTGCAATCATCTTGGCCCGCGCGTCTGCTGAAGATTTTTTGGAAATGAGTATGGATGATGTGAAGGCNGCCTGNAAATCAGATCAAGGTGAGTCCTTCTTGGCCGATCTGAGGAGCAAGATGCTTGGACGAAAATACACTTTCACTGGTAGGGCGATGATCGATGCTCAAGGTGCTTTACTAATGGCTGACAATTTCAAAATAGCAGAATCCGAATTGGCTGAATCTGCAAATGTGGTTCGAGAGCAGTGGGGGGTGTTTGTATGATTTCCAATCAACCTCGTGGTCGTCGGCAAACTGCGATTCGGCTGTTTGCTCGTGAATTCTATGAATCCAGTCTACCTGATGGTGGCCAAGGGGAGTATGATCCTCGGTTCGTGGTAACCAAATTGGGTGCGAAAGTCAACAGAATGTATGTTGCAGGTGTGATNGANCGTCTTGAGAAGCGAGAGACTGAGCGTGGGACCATGTTTAGCGGTGCGGTTCGAGANCCNACCGGGTTACACCTGTGGAGTGTCGGTTCGTTCCGTCCAGAGTTGCACATTGAGATGGAGGAGCTGGTTGCTAAATTCGAAGGTGGCGATCGCTTTTTGATGGCATGTATCGGTAAATCCAATCATTACACTACCGAAGATGGTGGATTCAGATGCAGAATGCAGATGGAGGATTACGCCATCATCGANCGCGAAACATACGCAAATTGGTTGGTCGAAACAGCCCACCATACCATGCGNAGAATCGATGCTCTAAACAAGGCCCAATCAGCCGAAAATACGGATGCAAANAGTCTACGNGATGCAGGCGTACCAAAAGACTTGATTGACGGGCTTGGATTGGCCATGAATCACTATGGTGAGTGGGATTCAGAGGGATACAAAGTTGGTGTGCTCCAGGCCTTGAGTGCTGCAGAAGGGCGTGTGGTTTCGTTTGAGGAGCATGAAGCTATCGATGCATCAGAGGATGGCAACGAACCACAAGAAAAAGGCCCAGTTTCAGAAGCCCAAGACGTATCTGATGAATCAGTGCCAACTCCAACTACGGGAGGCGATATTGAAACCACAGTTCTCGAAATCATCGTACAGCACNCCGGTGCGGAAGGTATCGATTATGATTCAATAATGAAGCACTGCGCACAACGTGGNTTTACTGATGAAGATGCCATTGAGGATACCATTTATGGCCTACGGGACGATAAGTGCGAAATCATGGAACCTCGATTTGGTTGGTTCAAACCAATGTAAGTCCGTCCCATAGGGACGGCTTNCTCCCGCTAGTTTGAAGGTCATCCTATGGTGTTGGAAGGTTGAGGGGTNGCTTTGGCACAGGCAGGTACAGTGTTTCTTCGGGGATTCGAAGGAGACTGGTTACAGTTCGANAATTGCAAAATTTCAGTCAATATTCGCCGCCGAATCACCCGCGAAGTCAAACGTGGAGGTGAGGGCGATGATTTGGTCGATGAAGGTGCCGAGTCTGCTGTTTACACAATGCGNGGGCACCTNGGAATCNCTGGATATCGAGAGGTCTTGNGCATTTTTCGAAGTGCTGAAGTTTGGCTTCTAGANCCCTTTACAGAATCTGAAATTAAAGTAGCATTCCATCGTTTAGAATACGANGGAGATGATGGTGCTTATTCATTNGAACTCATAGAGGACGTGATTTAGTGGCCACCAACCAAGAGGAGTCGGCAGACCTCCTCTATGCGATGCGGGCTGTAATGGTCCTGCTGGGATCAGGCATCGGACTTGAATCAGCATTGCAAATGATTGGACGCGGTGGTTACGGCGCTATTTCTAGAGACTTCAAAGAGGTGATAAAAAATCTTCAGAGAGGTTCTCAATTGGAACAAGAACTTGCTAAACTAAGTCGAGATGCNTCAACCAAGGCTTATTCGAGGTTNCTAAACACATTGAGAACAAATGTCACCAGTGACACTGATTTNCTACGGGCTCTTCAACAACAATCGGAGCGAGAAGAGGAAGAGAGAAACGANAAACTCGCAGNTTACATNGAGAAACTCTCNGGATTGCCAACNATTTTGCTGACATTTGGNATGTTNTCTCCAATTATTTTCGGTATTGCAGCGATGATTCCAGTCATTGCACCTGGTCTCATGACCAGTGGCATTCCTGGAATGGCGAGCGTTGCCGCTGCNGCGGGGNGTTTTGGCCCCGCNTTATTTTTNACTGTGGTGATGATGACTCTAATCGGCTACCGTGCTCATTCGAGTGATCCAGGGGTGATCTGATGCAAATACTCTGGGATTTTTACGAACTAGTTGGGGTGAGTATATTCCTCATNTTGATGATTCCAATCACACTCCCNTGTCTTGCTGGAGCCGTCCCTGGGTACTTTGAACGCCGACGGAGAAGACAACTCGAAGAGGCACTACCAGAAGTCTTGGAATCGATTTCATCAAGCATNGGTGCCGGACTCGGATTGCAACAGGCCTTGACGGANTTGTCGCGCACACGAACGGACGAAACGGGGAAATTACTGTCTCAGGCAATCGAGCGTTCCCGTTCCACATCATTTGATGCNGCTTTGGCAGAGTATGCAATTAACAGCCGTAGTGTCTTAATCCAGCGAGTCGTCAATTTACTTTCNACAGCTGTCGAGCAGGATGCNCCCCTCGGAGAAATNACCAACTCNATGTCAATTGAGTATGATCGTCTCAACAAACTNATCAACACTCGTGAGAGTGAGATGTCNGGTCAGTCGTTGCTTCTACTGATGCTNATGTGCTTACTACTTCCCGGCGTCATGGGATTCATGTTCGCAGTTTTCGGCCTCGCAGCAGTCGGGGCTTTCTGGGGCCACATCCACGCAGTGATGGTCCCATACCTCATGGCTTCAGCCGCTCTCAGTGTCGTCGTTTCTGGAAGAATGCTCGGTCGGACCAAGCAGTCGATGTGGTGGATTCCATTTTGGTCTACACTCTCTGCCGTACTGTACATTGGTTTGTTTGAAGCCATTCAGGTAGGGATGGCGTGAGGTGAAAAGATGTCAGAACAAGTACTCGCTCGATATGGTCCGGTGACGATTTACATGGAGCCTGGGCACCCCAGTCCAATGTATCACTACGATGGTCAGGCNCCAAACAATGCATATGGAGAGCTGGCTTTGTTACTCGACGATGATCAACTTGAGGAAGTCATGTACAACGGAGGTGANCAATGTGTCAANGTTGCTCATCGTGACTTTGGCATTTGCCGAACCAATATNTGGATGAATGATGACGAAGGNATTCAGGTGGCNAAGAATATCGCAGCTTTCACCAATGTTCCTCTTGGGAATGGACCNGGCTTGGTCCCGATTTTCGATGGGCGCCTACCGGATGGTTCCCGTGTCAATGGGACATTGCCACCCATTTCCCCGGATGGNCCNACCCTCACAATTCGTAAATTCCGTGAAGATCCAATCACCATTATTGACTTGATGAATTGGGGTACAATCAACAGNCGCTTGGCNGCAATGATGTGGGTTTGGGTTGAAGGCCTGAACGCCCGTCCAGCAAATTTTGTCATCGCTGGTGGTACTGGTTCCGGTAAAACGACCTCTCTGAATTGCNTAGGTATGTTTATTCCTTGGGACAAGCGTTTGTTGACAGTAGAAGATACTGCTGAATTGCAAGTTTATCACGATCACTGGCTGCGAATGGAAACGCGTCAAGAACGTCCAGATGGGACATCAACCGTATCNATGGATGATTGTTTNAAGTCTAGCCTTAGAATGCGCCCNGACCGGATTATTGTCGGTGAAGTCCGTGGCCCTGAAGCTGCAACATTNCTCACNGCGATGAACACAGGGCACGATGGTTCGTGTGGTAGCCTTCACTCCAACACCGCATCAGAGACTGTCACAAGACTGACCAGCGCTCCAATGAATGTCCCTCCCATCATGTTGACTGGTTTGGATCTNATCATTATGCAGAGTCGTGTTCACCGCGGAGGCAAAACCTTGCGAAGAATTACTGAGGTTGCAGAAATNTCAGGAATGGAAGGGAACAAACCTCGCCTNAATCCAATCTGGAAGTATGAACCTGCCCCAGATGCAATTGTCGAGACGGGCGTNCCCAGTAAATTCCGTGAAACGCTTTGTGCATCTGCAGGCATCCGTCCCTCTGACTTTGAAACACATGTCCAGCAGCGAGAGCAAATCTTGCTCGATTTACAAGCACAAGGAATCCGTAGCATCGAACAGGTCACGAAGGTCTTCCAGTCCTACTATTCGTCAAACCGTTGATTTTTGTTCAGAGAAATTCTGGTTGCCAAATCAATACCACAAACGCTAACAGGCAATAAAATCCGATTTCGACATAAAGTAACAATCTGAGCTCAGGCCCGATTTCCCCCCATTTTCCTTTGAATCGAGCCAATAACGCCCTGATGATTGCAAACATTGTTGCGCACCTTTGGAAGTTTATTCTCCGGCTTCAGCATCAGTTCCACGAGAAAGCCGGTTCAACAACTCATCAGCCTGATCCAACTTTCCTCGAACACGGCCAATGCTACTAATTTCTTCAGCTTGTTCTGCATCTTCAGCAGCAAGTCCGTGTGCAACGCTGTCCAGTGTTGGGGCACTGCGGCCCATGTCTACGAGCAAACCACGGAGTGAATCAACAACATCTGAGACCTTGTCGGGATCTAGGGAAATGGAGGTTGGGAGTCCAGGTATGTCTTCTGAGTCGATATACCCCATGGCTGCTGCAAGAACTCCTGCAGCCGCAATTGCTCTGGGTCGAACCTCTGGGTGCCCNACATCCCATCCNCGNCTCTCTAAGAAGCGCACCAACAGAGCATGTTCGACAGGGCCGAATTCCCCTTCTGCNCGCCGAACCAATGTTTCGACAATGCGCTCGAAATTTTCGATTTGCTCTTCGAATCGTTGTAGTGTTCGCATCGCNTCTCCAGATAAATCCTGAGAACCACGGTANAGGACTTCCATTGCCCGCTGTCGACGAGCTGTCACTGGATCGAGATTCTCCTCTGCCTCTCGCAAACTGAGTTGCAGGTCAAACAGGCCATGAACGCGCCCGCTGATACCAGGTAGGTCTAGGTCAAGTCCAGCTTCTGCTGCCTCGGCTTCAAATCGTACTCTAGCCAATGCGATGTCACTCTCATCAGAATCGAGAATGGCTTCCAACGAATCGAGTAGGCTTGGTCGACACTCTTCCAAGCGACGGAGTGCCTTCCGTTCTCTCCATGACCCGGGGGCTTGGGAACTGGCTTCGGTCTCTGCATCACGCCTATTGGCCATTTCAGTAATTTCATCCATAATCCGATTACGAACCACAGCATGTCCAACTTGGAATCCTTGCTCACCTAAATCTTCTACAAATGCGGTAACATCATTTGCATCATGCTCTCGACTGATCAATAAGAATTCGCGAATATGGCTGTGCATTTCTGCGATTCGAGCCTCTAAATCGATGATGGCTGAGCCTGTCCCTTCATCAATGGTCAATTCAACTGGATTTGAATCTATGATTTCAGGTTCAATAATGCCCTCGTGTTCCAATGGGGCTGGTTCATCAGGTTCATCGAGGACTTCTGTAAGTTCATCGACATCCACTGAATCGATGGAAGCCTGAATCATTGCAGCCAGTTCAGCAGCTTCGTCATCGGGCATTGGTGGGGCAGGAGTAGGTGGTGAAGCAACGGCAGGGGGTGAGATTGGTTTTGGACTGGGTACAACAGGTGTTGCCTTACCTCTGCGTAGACTCTTTTTGACCTTGCCCCAACCATTGTCATGTGCAGCCAAAACTCCAGCAACTCTCGCGAACAATTGCTGTTTACTTCCCGAGCGTGGTAATTCAAGGAATTTACAAAGTTCGTGTAATTGTTCACGAGTTGCATCTGCAATAGTTTCTGGATTGAGTTTTTTCGGATCATGATTTAGATGTAACCACAATCTTTGGCGCTTCTCTTTGATTGAGCCAGAGCGTTTGATGCCGAACACTCCGAGCATTTCACCCAATTCTTTGTTGGGCATTTCTTGAAGAGAATCCCAGGACAAATCGATTTCTGCTAAGGCTACTTCGTTGATCAGTCGAGCTCGTAATTGTTCAACATTACCAGCCTTGGAAAGGTCGTATGAAATGGCCATTTCACGGAGCTCATCTAAACGTGCCGAATACAACTGTGCAAGTTGGTTTTCATCGACCATCTTTTGCCCTCAGCGGGGTTTGCGTTCCTAAGCACCTGTATATGTTACGCTTCATTCACGGCCCTAAGGGCCGTCTTCGGACCGAATAAAATATGCCGTCAAAGATCCAGGAATGGGGGTCTTGCTGGTCCCAAACGGATATCCTCCACATGTTCCATGGTTACAACATTGAGCATCTTTTTCCACTCTGCAACCATTAATCGAGCATGGGTGGTAGCATCTTCAATTGAAACCAGTTTCTCAAGCAACAGAGTTTTATCACCAGTCTTACCGACAATTTCCAACAAAATCTCGACCATTGAAGTCTTGTCAATGATTTCACCTTCACCATCTAGCAGTGAGGTTGATCGAAGCAAATCTTTCTCCTCATCCGCTTGATTCAACAACGAAGGAATTTGACGATGGCGAACTAGAATCCCAACACGATCTTGATGTTCAGGTTCAATTTGGTCCAGAATGATTTGTTCACAATTCCAAGCTGTCATTGATTCTGAATCCCCAATTTGATCTGACAAACTTTTCGGGAATCCTTCCCGAGAGATCAACAGGGTTAGTCCTTGGAGGGGACTTGGGATAAATCGCGCGGCTCCTTCGCGAGAATTTGTTTGTAGCATGTGGCGCCTCGCATCCACATTTGCAAGAGAAAAGAGGTGCCGTTCAGTCACGTATCCTGTGATGATTTTAGTCGCTCGTAAATCCTCCATCCATGATTGGAATGCAAGTTTAGAATCTGTATTTGGTGTGAGGCTTGCCATATCGGCAAATGCCATCGGGTCTAGTACTCTGAAATCTGTTCGAAATCTTCGCAGTTGCCTTCTTTGAAGCCGGTTTTCAGCAAGAATGATCGATTTGTGTGGGAGGTGGTGTAGTCGATCGTCAGCCACCAAAATGTGATTTTCATCTCTACGAGGAATTGCTGTTGAAACTACCATATGCGCAGGTTTCTCACAAGAGTACCAAGTTTGTGCCGAGATGCCGATTAAGTCAACCTCTCCATTGTCTAACATCGTCAAACCATTTGACAAATCAGAACCAAATTCTACCGTGATTTCGATGTCCTCTAGTGGTTGTGTTTCCATCCATTTTCGGATGTGAGCAGGAGTATAATCGTCGTCTTCACCAATACAAACGAGGCGAATATGATTGGATTCACCTTCCGCTCCCATATTGGTCCCGCCAATGGCAGACACGCATCGTGTCTGGCTCGGGGCGGTAGACGCCTGTTGATATAGGCACCCCCTGTCGACGGCTTAATGGCGGAATCTGTATTGGAGAATACGATTCTCGTCGAGCGTCGGATGGAGGTNGAGAAGGCGCTTTACTCAGTCATTGAATCNTCGATGGAAGGCCCCTATGCTCCTGCNATGGAATTGGCAAGAGAGATTTTGCTTGCTGGTGGCAAACGGATCCGTCCGATTCTTACGTTACTTGCATATGATTTGGTAGGGGGCGAAAATCGATCTGATGTGATTGATTTTGCTGTAGCTACAGAGTTAATCCATACCGCGACTTTGATTCATGACGATATTTACGATGGNGCCAAGTTACGTCGCGGTGTCCAAACACTGCATGAGAAACATGGNTTAGATCATGCCATCATCGGAGGTGATTTTCTCTTTGTNATGGGGTTCGGTATCGGTGGTCGCTATGAAGAGAAAATCGTTCGAATCATGGCCGCCACGTGTGCAGCGATCGCGGCTGGTGAACTGAAACAACTACAGCATGTATCGGACCTGTCGACCACGCCNGAAGATTACTATGAAATCGTCCGTGGCAAAACAGCTGGNCCNTTTTCTTCTGCATGTGAATGTGCAGCCATCATTGCNGGTGCATCCGAGCCTGAGATTGAAGCAATGCGGGAATTCGGGATGGAGTTGGGNGTTGCCTTCCAGTTGGTCGATGATTTACTAGATTTGACGGGTGACGAACGCATGGGTAAACCACGTGGCACTGATGTGCACGAGGGTAAAATGACTCTNCCAATTATCCANGCACTCACACTGTTACATGGCGATGCTCGCAGACAACTTGCCGATGTCTTGGGTGAATTTCATGATGAACGATGGGATGAATTGGAAGGTCTTCTAGAGAATGGTGATTCATTTGGATACTGTAAGGTCTTGATTCACAANCATTTGGAACGTGCCTTGACCTATCTNCATCAATTCCCGAAGTCTGAAGTCAGAGATGTTCTGGAGTCNATGACACGGCAGGTGATGACTCGAAATGACTGATGCTATCAGCCATGATGTCATCATCATTGGAGGNGGTCCAGCAGGNAGCACTGTCGCTAGATATGCTGCAGAAGGNGGTGCAGATGTACTGGTCATTGATGGNCGAGATCCGATTGGGACTCCATTGCAGTGTGGTGAATTGGTTCCGAGCAATGATGAGATGAGGCGTTTATGCCCTGATGTTCCGGACATGGATGATTTGTTCCAAACTCCGAAAGAAGCCATTTCAAGAATCTCAACTAAAATGCACGTTGTGCCACCTTCAGGTAAGCCGCTAAAGTACGATTTTGAGGGCTTGGTTTTGAATCGNGTTGCCCATGATGAAGCCCTGGTTAAATTGGCAAAAAAAGCGGGTGCCAAATACTTGGTCGATCACCATGTAAAGTCGGTCGAAGGCAACACCGTNTTACTCAGAAATGGTGAAAAAAAATCAGCGAAAATTATTGTCGGTGCAGGGGGTCATAACGACCCATTACGAAGGGATTATTGGAATGAAAAATCGCTTAAAATTCCTGTGAAATTCGTGTTGATGGAAGGTGACTATGGCGAGGCTGTAGAACTTCATTTCGGTTCGATGGCACCGGGAGGGTATGCGTGGATGTTCCCGAAATCCAGCGGGGCCAATATCGGNCTTGGAATTCAACGAAGTTTCGCCAAGGGCAAAACCATGAATCAGTATGCTNACGAATTCATCGANAAGTACGATGGAAATATTGCCTTCAGGGGTGCGGGTTCATTGCCCATGTCTGGTACCATCAAAACCTTCGTCAAAGACGACTACATGCTGGTCGGGGACGCTGCAGGAATGGTCCTACCCTCGAATGGGGCCGGGATTACCATTGCCATGGTAGGGGGTCGAATCGCAGGCCAGGTTATCGCTGAACATCTTCGGGATGGAATCTCTCTTACAGAATACGAATCACGCTGGAAGAAACAGATGGGCAAAGTNATGCGTAACTCCAAGCGTTCATTCCGTTTTGGTAGTCTCTTGTTCCGCCTTCCTGATTGGATGTTGAACATGTTGTTTAATCCGTTGACCAAAGGTATCATTTGGCGAGCAGTGACCTGCAGGAGAATGTTGTGGGTATTCTGATTACTCCGGTTTTTTTGCAGTCCAAATCGTTGCCATTCCAGGGAATACAACCTTGGCTTTTACATCAGTAAATCCACACTCTTTGAGCATCTTGACATAATCCTTGGTTGTACCGAAATGGACGTATGTTTTGGTTAGCCATTTCCAAGGGTGGTCACTCATTTTGCATATGTAACGCGCGTAAGCACCTACCCAAACTCGCATCCACATGTATCCGAGCCAACCATGCACTCGATTCATTTTAGCCGGATCTACAATGACAAGTCTCCCTCCAGGCTTAAGCACCCGTTTGACCTCAATTAGTCCAGCACGCTTGTCATACCAATCGCGAAATGAAAACAGTGAACATGCNCCCTCAAAACTCTCATCNTCAAATGGCATATCTTCCGCTGTNGCTTCGACAAAATCTGCGGGTGTTTNCCTCTGNGAATTCACTCTTTTTTCGGCCACTGAAAGCATGGCGGGAATNGGATCTAAACANGTGAGTTGNCGNTCGGGNATCATCTCAGCGAAGGTTCCNGGTCCACAACCNACTTCCAGAATTCTCCCTTCNNTAGGGAGNCGACTGCGNACCATCTTNCGCCATCGCTTGTCTTGCCCAAANGTTGCAAATCGGTTGATTCGGTCNTAGACNGGAATGGTTGCTTCTAGNTTGCGCTGNAGNTCAGCCCAATCCTCGGAACCGATCCGTTCTGTGTCCATTGTATCAACGGCTTTCAATCGTATATTTGGTTCAATCCTACAGACGTTTTCTCACATTCTGAAATTTAGTCTCCTCAATGGATTGAGGGTATCATGATAAACCCCTCAACAGTCGCCGCTCCACCATAGGTGGATTACATGAGTNGAGCAGATGTATTACGAACCATCAAAGACGCCGAAGCGGATGCNACTGCNACATTGGCTAAAGCACAGTCTGATGCCAGCAACATCGTGACCAAAGCACGTGTAGCTGCAACCGAAACTGTTAGCTCNGGTCGAACTCAAGCACAAGCCGACTCACAACAAATGGTTGATGATGCTCGAGCAGCGGCTCAGAAGGAAGCGAATAAAGTCTCCAAGAAGGGAGACAAAGCCATCCAATCCATTCACAGCGATGGTGAATCTAANCGTTCAACTGCTGTGGACATNGTNCTTGATGCNTTNAGAGCTTAATTTCAATTCGAGGGNAAATCATGTCTCAAATCCACACCCGACAGATGGGCCGATTGGTCGCATCGGGAACGTTGGATAAGTTGGACGCNACNATCGAGATGCTTGCTCACCTCCGTGCCCTACATCTTGTCGACTACGACGGNGAAGACGATGACCTTAGCATGGGNGCCCCACGTGACTCAGCNGAACAGTTGAGTCGTGATGTNAACAAGNTGCGNAATGCNGCTGGTTTGGTGGCGGCGAAGACCAATGCTGTCCAGTCCATTGNAGATNNCCGCTCCTCTCTTTCCGGNGATTTGTATTCACAGGTTGANACCCTNGTCTCTACACAAGATCGTCTNGATGAAGTTGAGTCTGNTTTGAAAGCACTTTCAGATGAGCAATCGATGCTGTCAATGGTTGCCCCGCTTAAACTGGAAATTGATTTGCTATCTGGTTATGAGAACCTAACTTGCTTCGTCGGNACCGTNCGNGATGCAAAAGCGGTGGAGGTCCCCAATGGAGGNCTGATNTTCACTGGCATTGCTGGCAAGNAAACCGTGATNGGTGTATTCGTTTTGAATGANGATGCCGCCGCCGCTCAATCCAGTTTGGAATCTGCAGGNTTTTCTCCAACACCCATTCCAGAATATGANGGGAGTCTCGTCATGCGCATGGGTGAGATTGATGCCGAGAAGAGTGAACTTCTTGCAGAACAAGAATCTCTGANTGCNAGCGTTGAATCTTGGGTTGATTCCAATGCGGATTCACTCCACTCTGGCTTGGAATTGTTGGAGCGAGATCAAGAATTGGCCACTGCACCNGTTCGAATTGCCACTACCGACCACGCATTCATTGTTGATGGATGGGTNGAGATGGCTCGCGCTGACGANGTCAGCGATTCATTGTCATCCATTTGCACTGTAGTCGACATTGAGCCATTCAAGATTGAACCTGGTGGAGGCGGNCATGGNCANGCTGATCANCACCACCATCAGGAAATGCCACCCATTGCATATCANGATCGAACNGCTAGTAAGCCGATGGAATTNCTGACAGATGCTGTTGGNCGCCCTGGCTATGGTCGTATTGACCCTACACTATTCATGTTCGTCACTTATCCGATTTTCTTCGGATTAATGTTGGGAGACATGGCCTACGGTCTGTTTACTCTAGGACTGGGTGTAATCGTCATGCGACGTTCAGGCAACAACGAACTCATGCACTTGGGTGGTAAATTCCTAGTCTACATTGGAATTGCCACAATCATCTTTGGATANATCTACGGCGAATTCGCTGGATTTGAGTATCTNCCGCATGGNCATTGTGACGTTGAAGGTATCCTTGGNGTCGCCCAATGTGAAGCAGCCTATCTNCCNGACGGNTCCCACGNTCACTATCATTGGAANGATCCGTATTTTGGAGATGACAAACAATCACTACCNGCTTGGGTATCCTGGATGAGTGCAATGTACCCGAATGGTGGCGAAGTACACTGGGTCATGGANGGTCCATTCGGACTCAAACTCGCTTACCCNTTCCATCGTGTAACTGGTGTTGAAGATGGTGGCAATCTTGAGAACCTCATTCTATTGACCATTTACTTGGGTGTCGCNCACATTCTCATTGGANTGGCAGTCGGCTTCCGAGACATTTGGCTGTATGGAAACGGTCATGGNGACCAAGGCTTCGTCTGCGCCCTNTTTGAGAAGGGNAGTTGGATGTTAATCCTCATTGGCGGTTTCCTCGCAGCCTACGCATTCCTTTCTGTTCCCGCGTATCAAGAAAAGTGGGTCAATCCCGACCAAGACTACCTGGACTTGATGGGCACNGTGATGNCNGTCGGTGTCGCCAAGTTCGCGATTGGGTTGGGTATGTTGATGTGGACATTGTNCAGATACCATGGCGTTCCNTTCCCCATCAATATCGGACTAGCAGGAATCGAAGCNATCGGTATGTTGCCCACAGTTCTATCCTATGTACGNCTATTCGCNGTTGGTGTAGTCGGCGTGAAAATTGCTGAAACAGGCAACAATATGCTATACGGTAGCCTTGATTTCTCAAGTCCACTGTTCCCAGTTATTCTCATCGGTTGGCTCATGGTCCAACTATTTGCATGGGGGCTTGGTGTATTCAGTCCAAACATCCACGCNGTGCGATTGCACTTCGTGGAATGGATGCGCCAGTTCTATGACTCGAGTGGCGAGGCGTTCAAGCCATTCGGATTCAAAGCGCGCCGCGTGGAGGTGGAGTAGCGCATATCACATTCCTTGCTTAGCAACGGAAAAAAGGAGGAAATAGAAATGAAAAATAGAACATTGAAAACAGGNGTACGAATGATGCTTGTCTCGAGTTTGTTGTTTATCGCAACCGGTATTGTAGCAGCTCAGACAGACGCAGCAGACAACGCAAGCACAGAAGCAGCAATGAAGATGATCGGTGCAGGTCTTGCACTCGGTCTAACAGGAATCGGAACAGGTATGAGCCAAGGACAAATTGGTGCAGCCGCNGTCGGCATGTTGGCCGAAGACAGTGACCGATTCACTCACGCGCTGATTTTCACTGCGTTGCCTGAGACCATCGTCCTGTTCGGTTTCTTGGCCATGTTCTTGCTCTAAGCAGAACGGTCAACCACAGATACGACTCAAAATGGAATGTGTGATGATGTCTCTAGAAGCGTTAGCTGACGAAATTGCCGCTCAGGCAAAGGCGGAAGCCAAGGCCCTCAAGGATGANGCCAATAAAACGGCTAAATCACTNAACAAAGAGGCCGAGGCAGAAGTCTCCGAGATTCGNGAAACNCTTGTTTCTCGGGCNGAGCGNGAAGCCACACAGCTCTCAAAGGAACTCGTTGCATCCTCTAGACAGGACAACCAGAAGCGTGAACTCATTGCAAGAGCAAAGGAGTTGGACGCCACCTGGGATGCTGTCAAGGCAGAGGTNGGTTCGGCCAAACTATCTGGTCGAGCAGCTCTCATCAAAGCTCTCGTCTCTGAGGCCAAGAAAGAAGGGGATGGCATGACCATGCGCCCCGTCTCGATTGACCGCAAAGCGCTAGAGAAGGAAGCAAAGGGATTCAACTTTGGAGCAGACATCGACGGGCTGGGAGGATTCACGCTTGAATCCGCAGACAGTTCGATCGTACTAGATTACAGATTTGACAGNCGCCTTGAAGAGGCTTGGAAAGCCAGCTTGGCTTCTGTCAACGAAACATTGTTTGGAAATTAAGTGAGGTGAGAAAATGGTTCGAGTCAATAGTGGTCGCAGCAATGTGGCCAATGCTGCTGCGCGTGCGAAAACACGCCGTGCGGGGCTGATTGATTCNACNAAAATGCGCCAATTATTACAACAGGGNCCAGATACAATCGGNATCTCAATCGGTGACATGGGTTACCGNAATGAGATTGATTTGTACGCACCCCGTNTGTCTGGCGCAGACCTTATCGAAGCCGCACTCAATCACAATTTGGATGCCGATCTTGAAACCGTTCTCGGATTCTGTCAAGGTCGTCTGAAATCCACTGTTGCAGTATACGTTAAGCGATTTTCATATCAGAACGCAAAGACAGTCTTACGCGCAATACATAGTGGAGCAGACATTGAAATGGTCTCNGGTCAAGTACTTCCTGAGGAAAATACGAGCAACAGCAAGTGGCTCGATATTGTTCGAAATTGTGACACATTGAGCGACGCNGTCGCTGCGATGTCGGGAACTCCTTGGGGTTACGCTCTGTCTCGTCTTGAGCCAGACGCNAGTCTACAGGAAATGGAAGACACGCTCGACTCTGCATACTATCGGGACGCGTTGGACGCCATCCGGGGGCCTGACAGCCCACCATTATTGCAGCGATATATTCAGGTTGAAATTGACCATCGAAATATCATCAACCAATTCCGTGGCCTCCGTCAGGGGATCAATGGTGAAAATCGNGATGCCCTNATGATTGGTGGTGGCAAGATTTCCAAAGCAGTTCTCAAAACTGCATCAATGACCGATTCGAATGAAGGTGTGCTTGAGGCCCTCCGCCGAGCCACCTCATTCGATGATACCGGATTTGATGACGCCATTCAGGCTTCTGCAACCAGTTTAGACCCCGTNGTCTCGCTATTGCAAGAACAGCGCAACTCAANGATGCGTAGATTCTCTTACCTGAATCCTCTGTCAGCATTCCCTGTGATTCACTACATCGAGAGCAAAGTNCTCGAGGTGCAAAANATCCGCTTGCTTGTGCGTGGCAAAGCGGCAGGCCTCTCTGATGAGGTCATTGAAGCGCACATGAATCTGTGAGGTGAAGAAATGGAAATCGCTGTTGTTGGTACGCCAGAATTCACCCTCGGATTCCAATTGGCTGGNATCAGCCGATTGCATCATCCCAACGGTGATGAAGAACTCGCTGAAGTCATGCGNGGTCTTCTGAACCAGAAGGATGTGGGCATTGTCGTCATTGACAGTGCCGATATAACTCGCTTGTCTGATCGTCTGCGTTCGCAGATTACAGACAGCATTACGCCCACTGTGTTGGGCATTGGGACCGAAGAGGNCAACAGCCTCCGAGAGTCCATCAAGTCGGCGCTTGGCGTCGACCTTTGGAAGTAATCCAAAAAAAGGAAGTGACGAAAAATGAGTGACGAAAATGGAGTGATTTACCGTATTTCTGGACCTGTGGTGACGGCTACAGGCATCCGTTCAAGAATGTATGAAGTTGTACGCGTAGGGCATGAAGGATTGATGGGCGAAGTGATCGAATTACACGGTGACAAGTCTGTTATCCAAGTGTATGAAGATACGTCCGGCATCCGCCCGGGCGAGCCGGTGGTACGCACCGGTCAGACGCTATCGGTACAGTTGGGNCCGGGTCTGCTAACGCAGATTTACGACGGAATCCAACGCCCACTGCCGGTTTTGGAGAAAACCATGGGTACCTTCATCGAACGTGGTGTAGATGCTGATGGTCTAGATTTGGAAAAGGTCTGGGACTTTGAAGCCACAGTTTCAGTTGGTGACGAACTTGAATCTGGCAATGTGATTGGTACAGTACAAGAGACTGAAACCATTGTGCACAAAGTCATGTTACCTCCAGGAACAAGTGGAAAGGTTGCCAGTATCGAGAGCGGTTCATTTAACGTCACTCAAACCGTATGTACTCTTGATGATGGTACTGAAATTCAGATGATGCAGAAGTGGCCGGTCCGTTCACCACGGCCTTTCAAGCAGAAGTATGCGCCAGATACACCGCTCGTCACCGGTATGCGTATTCTCGATTTCTTGTTCCCACTCGCAAAGGGTGGCGCGGCTGGAATCCCTGGTCCATTCGGCTCAGGAAAGACGGTCACACAGCAATCGCTGGCCAAGTATTCCGACGCCCAGATCGTGGTTTACATCGGATGTGGTGAGCGTGGTAATGAGATGACAGAAGTATTGGACGAATTCCCTCACTTGATTGATCCAAACACCGGCAAGCCGTTGATGAATCGAACAGTGATGATTGCAAACACTTCGAATATGCCTGTAGCTGCTCGTGAAGCATCGGTGTACACTGGAATCACCATCGCGGAGTACTTCCGTGACATGGGATATGACGTTGCACTGATGGCTGACTCGACCAGTCGCTGGGCTGAAGCTATGCGTGAAATCAGTAGCCGACTTGAAGAAATGCCCGGTGAGGAAGGATATCCTGCATACCTGTCCAGCCGATTGGCAGAATTCTACGAGCGCGCAGGTCGTGTGGAGACTCTTGAAGGCGAAGACGGTTCAGTCACTGTGATTGGTGCCGTATCGCCACCTGGTGGAGATATCAGCGAACCAGTGTCCCAAGGTACTCTNCGAATTGTGAAGGTGTTTTGGGGGTTGGATGCAGGTTTGGCCCGACAGCGCCACTTCCCTGCAATCAACTGGCTCAGTTCGTATTCTCTGTACCCACAGAGTCTAGATCAGTGGTTCCGTGACAATATCGCCACGGATTTCCCCGAGATACGAACTGAAATCAGTAGTTTGCTACAAGTTGAAGCNGAACTNCAAGAGATTGTTCAGTTGGTCGGTTCGGATGCANTGCCTGTNGATCAGCAGTTGACTCTGGAAGTCGCACGTATGATTCGTGAGTTCTTCTTGCAACAGAACGGATTCCACGAAGTTGATGCATATTCTGGACTAGAGCAACAATACAAGATGGCCAAGGCCGTTCTAACATTCCAAGATTCGGCCAAGAAGGCNCTCGCAGCGGGTGGTCAGTTGGAGGATGTTGTGAACGTCCCAGCGCGAACCAACCTCATGCGAGACCGATTCGAACCAGGNTATCTNGACCGAGTNGATGGTTTNGTCGATGAGATGAACAAACAAATTGCCGCAGCGGCGGAGGAAAACTAGGAGGAATTTGCATGAGTGGAAAGGAATATCGAACAATTACAGACGTNAAAGGTCCGCTTGTTTTCCTTGAGAAGACTGAGCCAGTGGCTTATGGTGAAATCGTTCAGCTACGACTCACCGATGGCAGCATGAAGAATGGTCAGGTACTCGATACCAGCGATGANATGGTCGTTGTACAGGTGTTTGAAGGAACAGCTGGCGTCGATTTGGGTACCGGTGTCAAGTTCATGGGTGACGTGTTTAANCTCCCTGTGAGCAAAGATTTGATCGGTCGAATTCTCGACGGTGCGGGCCGACCCCGTGACGGTGGACCAGCCATTGTTGCCGAGGGTGAAGCCGACATTATCGGNGCTGCAATCAACCCGTACAGCCGACAGTCACCACACGATTTCATCCAGACTGGAATCAGTGCCATNGATTGTTGTACAACATTAGTTCGTGGACAAAAGTTGCCCATTTTCAGTGCATCAGGTCTGCCACANAACGACATCGCATTGCAAATTGCTCGNCAAGCCAAGTTGAAGGACAGCGATGAAGAGTTCATCGTGGTATTCTGCGCAATGGGAATNACTGCTGAAGAATACAACTTCTTCCGAAGTGATCTTGAGCGAACTGGGGCACTCGAAAACGCGGTATTGTTCGTCAACCTAGCTGACGATCCTGCTGTTGANCGATTGATTACACCACGTTTGGCGCTTACTGCTGCAGAATANCTTGCCTTTGAGCACGATTATCACGTACTNGTGGTTTACACTGACGTTACAAACTACTGTGACGCACTACGTCAAATTGGTGCTGCACGTGAAGAAGTACCNGGTCGNCGTGGATATCCGGGTTACATGTACACTGACTTGGCCATGCTATACGAGCGCGCNGGTCTAGTGAAGGGCAAGAAGGGTAGCATCACGCAGTTCCCGATTCTAACCATGCCTGGTGACGATATTACTCACCCGATTCCAGACCTNTCAGGATACATTACCGAAGGNCAAATCGTGATTTCGCGTGAGTTACACGGGTCTGGAATTTATCCGCCGATTAACGTACTTCCAAGCCTGTCCAGATTGATGGGTGGATGTATTGGTGAGAAGACCACTCGTGAAGATCACAAGTCTGTCTCTGACCAGATGTATGCTGCATATGCTCAGGGACGTGAACTGCGTGGTCTTGTCGCCATTGTNGGTGAGGANGCATTGAATGAGCGNGACAAGCAATTGCTTGACTTCTCAGGGCTCTTTGAGGACAAATTCCTGCGACAGAGTCGTGACGAGGACCGCTCGATTGATGAGACNCTAGATCTTTGCTGGGACCTGATGCAGAATATNTCGACCAAGTATCTNGTTCGACTTGACCAGAAGTGGATTGACAAATATCACCCTACAGAGAAGAAGTGAATGCGTAATTTGGTAAATTGGAGGTGAGAAATCATGGCATTGGACATCAAACCCACNCGCTCTGAACTCATCAATCTGAAGCGNCGTATCAAGCAAACACAGAACGGCTACAACCTGCTGAAACTCAAGCGTGATGGTTTGTTCCACGAATTCCGCACTCTTCTATCTGAGATGATTGAAGCNCGCGAGGGTTTGGTCGGGACCTATAGACAAGCGGTTCAATCGATTAGCCTTGCAGGTGCGATTGAAGGTGGCTTGGCAGTCAAGAGTGCCGCAATTGCAATTTCCAACCGNCCTGAAGTTGAGGTCAGNCCTCGAAANATCATGGGTGTAGTTGTTCCNAGCGTACAAGGCTCCAATTTGACCAGTACGATTAGCGAGCGCGGCGTAGGACTGATTGGAGGTTCAGCTTACATTGATGAGGCTGCAGATTCATACTCTGCACTGATTGAGAACATCGTCAAGGCTGCAGAGATGGAAGCAACACTGAAGCGCCTTTTAGTCGAAATCGAAGCAACNAAACGTCGTGTCAANGCATTGGAATTCAAAGTCATCCCTGAGATGCAAGAAGCACAATCATTCATCCAACTTCGGCTTGAAGAAATGGAGCGTGAAGAGACGTTCCGCCTCAAGCGATTCAAGAACAAATGAGCAGTNTGGGTGGTCGTGTTTGCGACTTTTGACCGCCGTGGGTCATATATCGGTTGATGATTCGCCGTCCTATCAGAGGTGG
Organism: Methanobacteriota archaeon; assembly: GCA_002701965.1. Taxonomy (GTDB): domain Archaea; phylum Thermoplasmatota; class Poseidoniia; order Poseidoniales; family Thalassarchaeaceae; genus MGIIb-P. The sequence continues at coordinate 29,518 of NZXM01000031.1, forward strand.
TACCATGGCCGAGCCTGAAGCGATTGAACCCCTCAAAATNGATGCAGANTTGTGGTCTCATCGAGATTTATTAGANCGCATTGTCGAGCGTAGATTCCATATTATCGAAGAGATGNGTGATGTTGAAATCGGTTGGCAGGTAGAACTCAAAGACTCAGATGCGGATTCAGAGGTTGCTCTCAATCGACTGAATAAGCATCTCAACCGTTTGTCTTGGTTTGCGATTTTACAGAAGGGNAATCCCTATGATTTGGTCATCATGCCGAAGTTGCTTGGTCGAGACCCGGGCCTATCTGTGGCACAAATGTCGGCAGTATGGTTGGTTTTCACCTCATTTCTGACCTTGGCGGGAGCCGCTTGGTTACAAAATATGGACCCTATACTCAAATTAACTGATCGNGATTTACTCGTTCAGTCGTTATNCTGGTTTGCACTCCCCATCGCACTGGTCATGGGTATTGGTAGTGAACTTCGTCGTAGGTTTGCACTCAATGCAGGGGTTGATTTGGGTCACCATATACCCCTNGCAGTACCCTTTTTGATGACTCCAACCGTTCCAATTTGGCCATTTNGTGTGATTGGATTTACCAGTCAACGTCGAATGGATTTACTCTCTTTCAGAGATNGGAAATCCTTGGCAGTAGTGACAATGGTAGCTCCACTAATCATGGTCTTGTCAGGGATGGCATTCACCTTACTTGGATATGGTTTGACCAGCAATACCTCCCCAAATTTTGGTGAAGCACCAATCACAGTTTCTCCCTCATTTTTCCCTGAATTGATTTTGAATCTATACATTCCAGCCGATGAAATCGCCTTGCGCTCATCNTGGTTGCATCCATTGGCTTTGGCTGGAATTGCACTCAATACAATGGGTTGGGTACTCCTACTCCCATTGCCAGGTTTCCCTGGAGATCGCCTCCTATCNGCATTGCTGAATCCGGGTGAAATGGAGGAAGGTGGGACACAAACCTGGTTGTTTNCCGGGGTTTTGGTTGCAGGCATGTACATTGTTCTGAATGGTGGATTTTGGCCNTGGTTGATGCTNATTGCCCTGGGNGCTTGGCGTAGATTTAGTCCNGAAGCCAGTGCCATTCCATTTGTACTCAATGAGGCAAAGGANTTTTCTGACCGGTCGAGAAACGTGTTTTCGATTATCCTGGTGGCGACGTTNCTCCTTGGTTTCCCAGGGATGATGCCGGTAGATGAGTTACAAGATTGGGATTCAGGTCTTGACACTTCTGAGTGGCCAACGGAAGTCTCCTTTGCTTCTGGAGATTCAGGTTCGGTTGAATTCCCCCTCAATACAATTGGCGTTAAATCGCTGGATGTTGAATTCCAAGTCACGTTCACGGGNCGAGAGACGATGGCCCATTGGGATGCTTGTGGTGAGTATATTCTCGATTTGGTAGCGAATTGTNTCTTCGAAGATATTGGTCCATTATCAAATCAAACTTACGTGATTGAATATGAAGTATGGACTGCTGATTTGGATTCTGCGTCTCCCTTTACCATGCATCTACATTGGGTTGAGGAACTTGAACTTCAAACTCATTCCGTGCTTTTCTCNCCCTCCAATCTCCCAGCACCGGCTGTACAGCAGTGGACATGGGATGGGGATTGGGACACCCCNGAGTATTGTATTGAATTCCTTCTCGATGAGGAACTTGAAGGCAATTTGACGATTGANTCNCCTCGATTCTCATTCTCAGGGGAATCTAAATTAGCATTGAATAGTGGTGAAAATCAGACGGTTTGTATCGATGGTGAACTTGGTTCAGCACAGGCACTTTGGCCGGCATTTATGGGCCAAGTGATGGAGGCTCCGCNATTGAATGCNGTCATGGATGATGGGACGTTNTACAAATGGAAAATGCAAATCGCNGATCAACATTTGCAGATGTTTGCGGGATCCTATCCAGCAACAGAACTGTATCATTATCCTTCTATGGGGGCACCGGTAGATGTTTTGTTGATGTTATTGGNAGAGGATGATCCTANACACTGTCCCATTTCGACTTCAACAAATCCAAGCATAATTTATGACAATACTGATGANAATGGAGATTGGGTTTGGAATTTATCAGAAATNCCGCAGGGTGTATATTCTCCTATGGACTCACGATTGGAAAATGGTACGATTATCCTTCCTGAGGATGGTAAATTGCTGATGTGCCGTTACGGTGGNATTTCTGATTATCTTCATCTACAACCGTATGGTTTAGCCGAACTAAATCCATCTCCAGCCACAATTACCACATACGAAGGGATGGAGTTCCTNCCCAATCAATCCCCGATCAAGAATCACGGAAATGAATCGGTATGGATTGAGGTTCAGCAAGCCACATTCGGCGGGCAATCCAATATGAGTCTTGACTCATTTTGGCTACAACCNGGTGNNGAGTGGGNATTGGAAANTCAGGTNTTACTGGAACATGTCGGAAACGGNTTCCAGCCATATTTCTGGTTGGAAACCAACTCNGAACATTGGGTTCTACACTTTGTGAGCCATTGTGATTCCTCCGAGGGATGTGGTCTTTGATGCGTGTCGCAGTACTCGGTGTCGGTGCAATCGGTGGACTCATTGCATCTCGCCTAGCGCGCTCAGGTTGTGAAGTACTGCTTTGTGCTCGTGGAGANTCAGCACAAGCTCTCGATGCTGTGGGGTTGTTGTTGGATACCCCCGATGGTCGCACCATCGCGCTCGCCCCTGATCGNTGGACAGTANTGGACACNAATCAAGAGGAAATTCCCGTGGGTCTGCAAGGTTGGGCTGATTATGCAATCTTGTGTGGGAAAAGTTACGATTTGCCAGAACTATGCAAAATTGCGGATACAGTTTTGTCTTTGAACGGAATCGGTATGTGTGTTTCCAATGGCATAGGGCATATGGAAAAATTGGCTAATTTTATTGGAAAACACCGTGTTTTGGGGGCCTCAACTACACATGGTGCCATACGAATTGGTCCTGGTGAAATAAGGTGGACCAGTCGAGGCACAATCAAATTGGGCGCATTTGTGAACAGTGATCTTGAGCCAGTAGAGCCTCGTGTTGACAGTCTCCTCTCGGCATTTGACGAAGCAGGTTTACAACCGATTTGGTCCGAAGATATTGCCAAAACTATCTGGACAAAACTTCTCCTCAATGTTGCCATCAATCCTGTTTGTGCAATTTCAGGTATACTCAATGGAGAGATGTTACTACATCCAGAGCTGTTCGAAACTGGATTGGCGGCAATGGAAGAAGGCGCTCGAATTGCGACGGCTGAGGGCATAGACTTGAGTGACTTTGACCTTGCACAAGCATTGGAAGATCTTTGCCGTGCAACCGCAGACAATCGTGTCAGCATGTTACAGGATATCATGGCAGGCCGTCCGACCGAAATTGATTCGATTTGTGGTGAAGTTGTCAAGCGAGGAGAAGCACTCGGTATTCCAACGCCTCGAAACCAAACACTGCATGCTTTGGTAAAGGGAATTGAACAGAGTACCCGCGGCTAATCATGATCGAGATTGTGGTGTAAGCCGACATTCACTTTTCGAGAGATTGCAGCAGCGGTTACCAATCTAGACACGTGAATCATATTTCGNAACTCAATTACTTCTCGGGTGGGCAAACTGCCTCGCCAAATTTTGTCNACTTCATTGCGTAAAAAATCCAAACGTCTCTGNGCACGTTCGAGGCGTGCATTACGCTTGACTAACCCGACATCATCAGTCATGGTTGATTGCAGAGCAATACGATCACTTCGGAGAGGGGAGTGCTCTATCAAATTGGATAAACCATCCGCCCTCCAAGCAGGCAATGNCATATCCAATTTTGGTTTCAAGTTCGCAATCACATGTTCTGCGCACCTATTTGAGAAAACAACGGCTTCTAACAGGCTATTTGATGCAAGTCTATTNGCGCCATGTAAACCGGTACAGGCGACTTCACCAATGGCATACAAGCCGACGTAGGATNTCGGCTTTGAACACGAGGGACACTGTTTCGCNAGACCATTCCGATCGACGGAAANCCCTCCGACCATGTAATGTGCTGCAGGGGCAACGGGCAACGGCTCTACGCCCAATTCCAAGCCATGCCTNCTCAACCGTTGCTGAATATTTGGAAATCTCTTCTTCAAACTCGTGCGGTCTAAGTGTGATGTGACCAACCANACACAATTGTCTCCCGTCCTTTTCATTTCTTGGTCTGCTGCTCTCGCGACAATNTCTCTTGTTGCAAGTGAACCACGANTGTCATAGTCCATCATGAATGAATAAGTCGTTGGNTNNCCGCCATTGGATTTCCAATCCTGTAAATTCTGGTTTGTCATCAATACTGCACCATTCCCTCGCAGGGCTTCGGTAATCAGAAACGGNCTTTCTCCCATCAATGCGAGTGCGGTCGGGTGGAATTGTACAAACTCCAAATCTCTGACCAAGGCCCCAGCACGATGTGCCATCGCGACTCCATCGCCTGTGGCAACGGAGGGGTTTGTCGTTTGTCGATAGATGTGTCCGGCNCCCCCAGTTGCGATGATGATGGCTCGTGCAGGAATGGTCTGAACATCTCCGTTCGGTGAAAGAACCCAAATCCCAGCGATTTCTTTGATNTCAGCCAGTTTATCCTTTAGAATCAAATCCACGGCCATNTGGGATTCGAGCAATTCGAGATTCGAGGATNCCCTTGCTTCAACGATGAGGGCNCGCTCAATTTCGGCTCCAGTGGCATCTTTTGCGTGTAAGATTCTTCGACTCGAGTGGCCACCTTCCATAGCCAAATCAAAGCCTTCATCATCTNTATCAAATCGGACACCTGACGTGATAAGGTCTTCAATACGCTGTGCAGATTCTTGAATCACCATTTCGACAATATCNGGNTCACTGAGNCCACAACCAGCTCGTATCGTATCATCAATGTGGGCTTGTAAATCGTCGTGATCCATGGCTGCNGCAATTCCTCCTTGGGCCCAATTGGTGGAGGAGTCNGCAAGATTTTTCTTGGTNACAACAACCGTATCAAGTCCCGCACGTGCACAGCGAGTTGCAACAAACAATCCTGCAATACCTGAACCGACCACGACCACATCTGCCACAAGTCCATCTCCTGTGCTCCGTGGTCAGCATTCTCGCATTCAACGTTGCCCTTCCCGGGGGGACCCGGCGATAGTCATAATACTCGCCCGGTATACAATGATAGCAATGGGTCGAGCCATGCATGTCGCAAAACTTGCGGTCGGCCTGCTTCTCACAGTGCTAACGTTGTGGAATCTGCAGATTGGATTCTATCAAATGGGTAGTGGAGAAATGCACAAGCTTGTGCTGACAATGGTGTTTAGCGGGTCATGTAGTGAGGCGACAATCCGTGCAGACATCAATTCAGTTGGGATTTCAGACTGCCTCCAACCGCTTGGTACTTGGGAACCTATTGATGTCATTCTCCTCGCAATCGGTGTTCTTTTGTCATGGCGCGCCCTAAGGGCATTGTTCGCCTCTAACCGTCGAAAAAGCCGTACTGAGCGTCAAGGCAAGAACCTACAACGTATTGGGATGCTGATTGCTATGGTCGGCATAGCCGATTTCTTCGGTATGCTCACAGAAAACGGTGAGCCCATGGATGCTGGCGAACTGCTCGGGTTCCCCTTCCCCAACGGCGTCTCACTGATTTTGCTAACCATCGCCTTACTCATCTCTCTGGTGGGTGGTTCGATGCAGAGACGAGGACGCCGTTCCAGATCCCGGGTACCTGACTCAGGTGCTCGCCGTTTCTTAGGTCCAGCTGAGCGCCACCTTCCTGGCGATTTTTCAGTAGGGCAATTGAGAAAAGCGTTGATGCTTGATGCCTTTGAAGACCCGTTCCAAGTGAGTACAGGCGATGAATGGGGCGGTAGTGTTGGACGGACTTGCCATTATTGTAATGGCGAGGGTTGTGATCAGTGTGGGAACACTGGTACTCTTGGCTAAAAACCGATTTACGGCGCCACAACTGGCCTAGAAAAATCCACCTTTCTTCGCGTGCGCGAGGCGCGTTGTTTATAGTCGTTGGAACATCGACGCTAGCCGGCGTGTGTCTTCGGAGCACAAAATCGGTGAGATAGATGTTTCTAAAATCGATAGAATTGGAGAATTTCAAGTCGTTCAAGGGTGAAGTTGTAATCCCCTATCAAGAGGGTTTCACAGCGATTACAGGTCCGAATGGAAGCGGTAAGAGTAACTGTGGTGATGCCATTCAATTCGTCCTTGGCCCTCGTAGTGCCAAGAGTCTACGTGCTCAGAATGTCAAGGACCTCATCTTCAATGGTGGGAAGAAGGACAAACCTGCACGCTCTTGTACCGCAACACTGGTGTTTAACAATCCAAAAAATGACTCTGGAACTCGTCGATTGAGAGTTGATTCAGATGAAGTAAGGTTTACTAGAACTGTAAAATTGAATCGCAAAAACGACTCTGTTACGGCATACTATCTCAACGAGCGTTCATCGACGAGTACTGAATTCCGTCGAATTCTAACCGAGGCCGGTGCTCGTGGAGATGGATACAATATCGTACTACAAGGTGACGTTACTCACCTCGCGACGATGTCTAGCCGTGAGCGTCGGAAGGTACTCGATGACGTCGCAGGAGTCACTGCGTATGATGATGAAATCAAGCGAGCGGACCGTCAACGAAAGAAAGCGGAAGAATACCTTGAGAGAATCGCACTGTTGGAAGATGAACTGAAAACCAGACTCAAAACACTCAGCAAAGAGCGAGAGCAGGCGATGAAATATCGAGATTTAGCAGATGCTCTAGAACACGCAAGAATCACCGCAATCCATGCACGTCATCGTTCACGACTCAATGATATCCAGATGATTGCTGATGAGCGTGCAGGTTATCTGACAAGAATCGAGGAATTATCCACATCAATCCGTGAAACCAGTGAGGAGTTGCTAGAACTCGACGATGAGATTGCAGATATTGAGCGACAATTGAATTCGGTACTCGGAGACGATGGCAAAGCTCTCGGTGAGCGACTTCGCAAATTACAGGTCGATGTTGAAACTCGAAAAGATCGTATTTCCGATTCCGAGTCGTCGATTGAAGATGCTGAAGATGAAATCCAGGTCCTGAAAAATGAGCAATCCAATGCACAAGAAGCACTCCAAACGCATCAAGAGAGCTTGGAACATGCTGAGCATGCTCTGGTAAAGGCTGATCAGGACATGGAATCCGCTGCTGCGGAAGAAAAAGCAGCACGGGATGCAATTGCCGGTGGGGATCGAGCAACGCATGATTTGAACCGGGCCTTTGGTAAAGCAACAGAAGCGGTAACTAAAGCAGACGAATCGCGGGTTTCGGCAGCACTCGAAGCAGATCGTGCTCTGAACCAGGTCACCATGGCCGAAGAGCGCCTGGCTGAACTTGAAGAAGCACTTGCCGATGCGCGTTTGACAAGAGATGACCTCCAACTGGTCGGAGAAGATCTCCAATCAGGCGATGAAAAAACCGATCGAACAGAATTGGCAGAAGAGATTACTCGATTACAGCGCGAAGAGCGCAAACTCATGGATGAACATGAGATTGTCGAACGCAAGGTCCGGGAAGCGGAACGCTCTCTAGCACGGGCCCAAGGTGAAATGGAGAACAAGTCCGGCTCAAAGGCCGGCTTGGCCCAAGCCGTTGCTTCTGTAATGTCTCTGAAAGATTCTGGCGAAGTCCAAGGTATTCTCGGCCCATTGGGCCAATTATGTGGGCCAAAAGACAGCGAGCATGAAGAGGCTCTTGCTTTCGCTCTTGGTGGTGGGATGAACAGTATCATTGTTCGAGATGATGAAACGGCTGCAACCTGTATCAAGTGGTTGCGTGACAACCGCGCGGGTCGTGCAACATTCCTTCCACTGAACAAGCTGACTGTCCGTCGCCCGGGTGGGAAAGCCGTCATGACCGCTCGCCAAGATGGTGTTGTCGGGTTCGCCTTCGATTTGTTGGATTATGACGAGTCGATTGAATCTGCAGTTAAGCACGCCGTACGTGATACACTGATTGTTCGCGACATGGGTACTGCACGACGCCACATGGGTGGTGTCCGGATGGTCACACTAGATGGTAGCATTACAGAAGCCAGTGGCGCCATGGTAGGTGGTGCTGTACGTGGTCGTCGTCCACAGTTCGGTGGCAATATCGCCGGAATGAATGCGGTTCAACAGTCGGAAGCAGAACTGAGTCGATTGGAGCTGTTGTCCAATACCGTCGATGCAGCACTTGCCGAGTCTCGCCAAAACCAACACAGGATGCGTGAGCGACTCAATTCATTGGGTAGTGATGAATCTAGCCTCCAATTACGTGCCTGGCAGGAAGACATGAAGAGAGCGAACACAGATTTTGAATCTGCAGAGGACAAGGTCAAGGTGTGTAACGCACAATTGGTTGAAGCCAAGAATATCCACAACAAGGTGCAGGCTCTGGCTACTGAGGCTACGCAAACATACGAGGCAGCAGTCACAGCACGACAAACGGCTTCGGATGCTCTCCTTTCATCCTCACCTGAGCACCTTTCTGAGCGTCTTCGTGCCAGTGATGAATTACGAGCGGCAGCAGTGAAGGCGAAGATCGATGCTGAAGGTGAGTTGGCTGCAGGAAATGCAAACACACAACTTNTTCAGCAAAATGTCAATGAAATTGAACGCCGAATTTCCGAGCAAACAACAATTGTCGAGAAAGCACAAGGACGAATTGAAGAGTTGAATGCCGAGATTGACTCACTTAGTACAGAGTTGTCAACTGTCAGTGAGGCACACGAACAGGTTGCTGAAGAACACCGTGAGTTGAATGAACGCTCTAAGTCACTAAGAGAGGACCGTGCGGGCATCAAGGCCGCTCTGGAGCAGAGTAGTGCCAAGCGTGAATCGTTGCGCAATCGTTGTGATGAATTGTCANAAGAAATTGAAAGTAAACATCGTCTTCTCGAAGAACTAACACAAGAAATGGCTAGCCAAAATCTTGCTCCACTCAGTGAAGATGTGGATTTACCGAGTGTTGGGGATGCAGAATCTGGCGTCCGTAACATTGAGCGTAAGATTGGAAATCTTGGCGATGTCAANATGCTCTCTATCGAGCAGTATGATGAGGCNGAGNAGCGCTTGGGAAGAATTGCAGATGATGCAAATGTTTTGCGAAAGCGCCGTACTGACCTCATCGAACTGACAGACAAGCTTGAGGGTGAGCGNAAGTCAAGATTGACTACCGTTCTCACGATAGTCTCTGAAAATTTCAAGCGGGTATACCAGCGTCTTTCGGATGGNGGCAATGCAGAATTACGTCTTGAAAANCCCAAAGATCCGTTCTCCGGTGGCCTNGAAATGTGGTGTCAACCCCGTGGTAAATCNAGTAAGAGCAAACTCAGTTTACTCTCAGGTGGNGAGAAATCGATGGCTGCTCTTGCCCTCATTTTCGCCATTCAAGATTATGACCCCAGTCCATTCTACTACTTTGACGAAGTCGATCAGAACCTCGATGCATACAACGCCGAGCATATTGCGCGTCTTTGCCGNTTGCGAAGCCAACGTGCACAATTCATCATGGTCACACTACGGAAGGTCAGTCTACAACTTGCCGACCACCATATTGGCATCACACACGCGGGTGATGGTTGCAGTCGCCGAATCACTGACTTTGATCGAGAACAGGCTCTTGAAATCGGTGAAGCTGCAGAAGCCGAACTTGAAGCAGCGATGGAGACTCTGAACAAGAAGGCAGAATTGACCAAAGATTTGCCAGATCCGGCAGAGATGGCATCGGTGCCCGATGAATTGCCTGCGCCTGCGAGTTTGGGCGGGTCAATTCTCGACGGCGTGACAGTCGCGCCCGAGGACGAAGGAGACGAAGTCAATGCTGAGGNTGGGACGATTACCTCACTTGCAGACAGAGCNGCCGATGAGAAAGAAGACATGGACGAACGGAACGAATGGCAGCGTCAGGTTGACGCTTCTGCTGAAGAAGAATCTACGACAGAAGATGATTTGGAAATTTCTGCTGAAGTTCCAGAAGTTGAGGAACAGGAGTGATCTACATGTCTCTGCTTGAGACCCGTGATATGCAGGCAACCATTGTGAAACAGCTTCTCGGGGAGCAAGAAGATGCAAATCTCGACAAGCATCGTTACATTGACCGTTTGGTTGAGATTGCAGATTTAGAAAGTGCAGAACATCAGAGTCTGGCCGAGCCCTTTGATCGNTCAGTCGCACTTGTGTTCCAAATGTTCAATGATGCTGCATTAGATCCATGGGATGTTGACCTTTCAATTTTCATAGAGAAATTCAAAGAGCGAACCAAGAATGCAGAGAATCTCGACCTACCTACTTGNGGTCGCTTGATTCGGATGGCTTGGCAAATTCTCCATGGACAAGCATCGACTCTTCTTGATCGTGCTGAACGTGCAGAAGAAGAGTGGGAGGATGATCCCTGGGCTATGGAAGGTTGGCAGACAGAATTTGAGGATGAAGAATANAACTTCAGTGTCGGAATCATCACCGGGCAGACCACAGATTCCTTGCCCAATTTACTAGATGGTCGNGTNAAGCGCGAAGAGGGCCGTCCNGTCACACTGGCNGAATTACTCATGTCTTTNCAGGGNGCACATCAGCAGGCAGAAGAGCGTAGAATNCGTGAAGAAAGTCGAATCAAACATGCGGCNGAAGTCTCGGAGTGGATGTCNAATGTCACCACTAGAATGCACAAGGAGGATCTTGAGGATGACATTCGAAGATGTTGGGATGCCATTCGTGCATCCAGTCCAGAAGGTGCGCCTGTGACTCTTGTACAAGTCTCTGAAAAACTTGCAGAGCATTCTGCAGCACAAGGTTGGACCTTGAGTGAAGCCGAAGAAGAGGGTCAAGTGGCTGGATTCGTCTCTGCCCTTTTCCTAACTCATCGCGGATATACTGATTTATGGCAAATGGAATATCCAAATGGCGATATTTTCCTTCAAGATAAGTGGCCTAAAGCCACTGATTTCGCNGAAGTCTCAGCTGAGATTGGCATCGGTCCACGGCAGGCCGATGGGGGTGATTTCGATGAGTGATGTGGATGTCCGCACCATTCTCGAGGCTACTCTGTTCGGCGCAGGTCGTTCTCTTTCGGTAGAAGAACTATCTGAAGCGATGCAAATTACTCCTGGTGAAGTGGTGGCCAATCTCGAATCATTACAGCACACTATGAAACGCCGACCGGGGGGAGCCCTACAATTGACAAATGTCAGTGGGCGTTGGGTGATGGAGGTCAAGCCCAAACTAGCCAACCATATTCCTTCTTCATTCCGTACTGAAATTCCACAGCGACTTCTTGCGGCTGCCGCACTTATTGCATATCACCAGCCGATGGCACAAAGTCAGTTGGTAGACATGATTGGGCAACGTGCTTACGACCATGTGCGTGATTTGGCCCATCTNGGCTTGATTGATCGACGTCGAGATGGTTTGTCAAGACGATTAACTACAACCAGACGTTTTGCTGAAATGTTCGGTTGCCCCTACGCTGAATCGAAGAAAGTGCGTACTTGGTTCCGCGAACATGCTGCCAAAATGGGCATGGACGGTGCNGAATTNGCNGCTAGTTTAGGTGATGGGCAAGAGGAAATCCAAGATGCCCCCGAAGTCCCAGTTGGTGAAGACTGGGACGAATCTAGTGCTGAACTAATCCACGANGAAGAAGAGTGAATCATTCTTNACGAAGGCTCTTGAGTGCATTCTCGATGGCGGCAGCGGTAATTCTCTCGCCACTTGAACGAATCATATCTACGACAACATCGACCTCATGATCTTCTGCACCAGCAGTTACAGCCATATTACGGGCATGCAGTTTCATGTGGCCTGCTTGAATGCCTACGGTTGCCAATGCACGCAATGCACCAAGATTCTGTGCTAGGCCTGCTGCGGCCATCACTTTGGACAAATCATCAGTATTTCGGGCACCCATGATTGCCACGTTTGCTTTGGCGACAGGGTGGACTCGTACTGCACCTCCGACCAATCCGACAGGCATGGGTAGCTCAATGGATCCAATCAAATTTCCATCAGCATCTCTTTCCCAATGCGTGAGGGAGCCGTAAGTTCTCTGATATGAGGCATATGAGTGTGCACCNGATTCAATGGCNCGCCAGTCTTGACCACAGGCNACACCAATTGGGGAAATNGCATTCATGATTCCTTTGTTGTGAGTCGTTGCACGGAAGGGGTCTGCTGCAGCAAAGTGGTATGCTTGCAAAATCCCATCAATGACTTCGCCACCTTGTATGGGGTCGCCAGCATCTGACATCTCTTCAGCGGTGAATGTAGCACTTACTCGGGCCAGTCGGTGAATTGCCAGATTGCTGATGATTCGTAGGATTACGGTACCTCCGGTCAATGCNTCAATCCGAGGGGCAATTGTTTCAGCCATGGTATTGACTGCATTGGCTCCCATTGCATCTCTGCAATCTACGAGAATGTGGGCGATAACCATGGCCCCTGATTCTGTATCAATCACCCTGGCCTCAATATCCTTGCAACCTCCACCGAACTTGACCAAAATGGGATCTACGTCGTTACAGGCGCCTATCAACTCTTCTTTTGCATCTAAGATTGATGCCTTAGCCGCAAATGCGTCGTCACATCCNACAACTTGAATTTGACCAATCATGATTGGTTCTGTATTGTTCGAAACAAAACCTCCCTTCGCATGGCACCGTTTCGCCATATTGCTGGCAGCGGCGACCACGGAGGGTTCCTCCAGGGCGAAAGGCACAATGTAGTGCTCCCCATCGATGATGAAATTGGTTGCAACGCCCACGGGGAGTGCCAATGTCCCGACTACATTCTCAATGATCCGATCAGCTGCAGCTTCGGTTAATTCACCAGTTGCTGCCAGTGCATTGACTGCTTCCTGGTCCAAACCAGCCAATTCAGCCACCAAATCCCTTCTTTCTTTGACACTGAGTTTGTAAAATCCCTTCAAGCGACTGTTTTCAACAGGCATACGTATTCCTCGGCCCTCCCTCATGGCGACCCTCCTAAATGATTGCGTGTACATCGGTTCTAGATGTGCTGTTGGTGACTAGAATCGGAACTATCGGCGCATATCCAATGCGTTAACAAAGCGTTACTAACGCATTCCAAGCGTTAACAAAGCGTTAACAAAGCGTTAATTTGTAATATACTGTAGATTTTTATTCACAAAATTTGGCTCTGACATGATTCGGTACCTCCTTCAACGCTTTCAAACCCAACTTTTCATCTGTTAGATTCGCGTTAACTTGTTAAACCCAAGTTATGTTGGCACCCCCAGATGTCCAAAACCGCTGTGAAGTCTCTGCACCTACCTCATATGCGTGCCAACCCGTTCTCAGCGAAACCAATCGAGCCGACTGAGTTCGAATTATTGGTTGGCCGTACTGAGTTAATGTCAGACTTACGTCAGCACCTACGGTTTGGAAGCCCTAGGACGATGATCTTGCTCGGTGAGCGTGGCTCTGGGCGGACATCCTTGCTACAGGCTTTAAGCAACCTATCTTCGACAAGTTACCCATTCACGTTCTATCCTGAGGTAAATCCGGCCCAAACACTGCTCAACGAAATGTATTGCAGGATTGCTGGCTATGATACACCTTCTTCAACAAATACTTTGGTAGAAGAGATGGTTGCTAAATTGCAGGGTTTCACTGGAGATTTGCCCCTCATTTCTTTCGATTTCCCAGGTGTAAGTGGTGTTGAATTGGCTCAAGTTTTCGAGCGTCTAACCCCCGTTCTTGGTCGCCTTAGGGCATTGGTCATTGTCGCTTTGACACCAGCACAATTGTCTGCATGGTCAGAAAATCTTCAGATACAATTTGATATCACAGAGCCTTTGTCTGATTTCGATGTCAAGACAGCACGTGCCTTAATCGATCATCGAATGCGCAAGGTCAGTAATGAAGCATGGTCAATTCATCAATCTATACTGGAGCAAAGTATCGCACAAACTGGAGGGCGTCCGGCATTGTTGGTACGTCATTTACGGGACCTCATTGATGCTGAACGCGGCGCATCTACATCCTTTACGAGGAAGAACGAAATGCTTGAAGCCATGAATTTGGAGCCAAATGATGCTAAAAATCGCATGCCTCCGGCCGCAGAGCCATTGGAACCTCTCGATATTGAATCTGAACCCCCAGGTGAGCCAGATGCTGAATTTGACTGGGATATTCCTGAAATGGAACCTGANGTTGAGGNAGAATTTCCTGATGAANNGGTTGAGNCTGAATTGGAGCAAGATGNGCAAAANCCNGANTTTGAGTTACCTGCCTTTGAGATTGAAGAAGAACCANCTGTTGAGGATGATTCTGGCGGTGCCATTCTCCAAATGGAGCCCGGTACAGAACCTCCTGCCGTNTCTCAGCATGGATTTGGNGGTTTAGCTCAGCGACATCGAACAGCATCNGTGGAGATTGGCTTGGAAAACGCACTACGTCCCAAATCAAGNGGACCTATGGCTGCGAAACCAGACCCTACCATGCGNATGCCNGAAGAACTACCNCANCTNGAATCNGAAGAATCGACATACTGGGTGGCAGATACACTACCNGAACCAGAGCCATTGCCTGAGCCAACTCCTGTNATGGACCCGGTGGTTGCAAAATCGATCGGAGAGAGTTTGCGAAAGGATAAGCCTACACTGTCATCAACAACCTTGCCGCTTGATTTCGAACGTGTTTCAGCTCTTAGCGACGCTGAGATTTCGATTGTTGAGGCNTCCATTGCTCGAGAGGTATCTCCCTCCGATGCNGCGTTACAGGCCTATTTGTCCGTGGGTCGCCCTCGCNTGTCTCAAATATTCAATGGCTTACACAAAGCGGGAATTCTTTCTGTTCGCAAGAAGGGNNGGACTCGTCTATTCCGGATATCAAATCAAGCAAAAGCGCATTTCACCGATGGCCACATGGAGGCCTAATCATGACTGAAGACCGCTGGGAAATTGCTTGGAGTCACCAAGTCGAGGGTCGAGTNGGTGCAATTGCTTGTCTAGGTGAGGANAGTTTGATTGCAGCAGGNAGCGTCGTTCGTCGTCTCAATTCNGAGGGTGACTTCCTATGGCGAAGGGAATTTTCCTTCGATGTCTATCGTTTAGAGCACGATGGCACCAATGTTGCAGTTTTGGCGGGTACAGCCTTCTTCTTNCTTGATTTGGCAACTGGTGAACCATTGGGNGAAGGTCGTGCCGTGTCCGGNGGCTTCAGAGATGTNGTCAGTCGTCCTGGAGGAGGTTGGTTACTTTCCGATCGAGGTGATCATATTCACTTGTTCAANCGACGTGGTAGGGGNATCCGNCGTCTTCGCCCTGGTCCTCTACAGAAAATGGTTGGTTGGCTTGATCGAGAAATCTTACTTGCTCAGGACGAAGATGGTTGTCTACGAGCACTGCGTTTGGGTGGTGATGATGCGCAACGTCGAATCGAAACCACTCGCTGGTCTTGGGTATCTCGTCTTCACCGTGGNCGTATTTTAATTCAAAATGCAGATGGAAGTTTGCAGGANGGTGTCCCAAATCCATTCGGCTGGGATCGCATTGATCGGATCCCAGGGGATGGATTGGTCCCGATGCAGGCGGCCTGGACAGGTGAAGGCTGGTGGGCATTGGATGTTGCAGGTGATCTCATCCGATTACCANCAGGAGATGACNTTGAACGTCGTCCNGCAGGGGACCTATTGTCTTCGAATCAAGCNGATNGAATGCTTTCCGCCACACGTGATGGTNTGGTTCGAATGTGGATNGGTCCTCATCTGGTAAATCGNCGGAAATTGCTGTTTGAAGAAATCTCATCGGGTGAGATTCGTCGTCTTGATTGGGAGCAGAGGCAGGTGATCTTTGAAGCAGCNAGAGATGCTGAAGATACAGGGATGCTCAGTCGTGCCATCGAATTGTACGAGTCCTTGGGTCGAGCCGAGGACGTCCGCAGGCTAATTTCGATTCGGGAGGGTGCGGATGTCTGAGCCTCATGTTGAAGTCACATCCGAGTTGATGGAGCGATATCTCAATCTGACACAAGCCGCTCGAAACAAAGCAACNCCACTTCATTCAGATGATTCCGAGGAAGGAAAACGCTTAGCAATCATGATGCAAATGGCGGATTCGTACGCTTCAGATGCNCAATGGTTNGTCGAGCAAGGCGATTTNGTTCGAGCCTTCGGCGCGATTAATTANGCNCATGCTTGGATTGANTGTGCNGTTAANATTGGGTTNNTGGATGGNCACGGCGANGATNAAATGTTCACTTTACCCTGATTTTNTNAATTCAAGNCNGCNCCAGTTTCAAAAGGGGCCGTTTTTCCGCNCCCGANTATGAATCCNGCCGGTAAACCACGCTCTACAGAGGAGTTNCGCGAAATGCTACGNGAGGCCGAGGAACGCANGGTNTTGTGGGAAAAACACTATCATAGCGCAAAAATGGATCAGAGATCTAATGCAGAAGCAATCCGAAATGTCACTGCTCTAAGNGGGGTCATCAAAACGCTTCGATGGNCTCTAAACATGACCGATAAGAATGGAATTCCAATCTCCCANCCACTGGACTGATGGNATCACTCAATGTATCGTAGTACCTTCGAACCGTGGACTTCGATAATTGATCCATTCGCATTNTGNAGTCGGTTTTTCAGTTCCTTATCGACGGTCANCACCGGCCAATTATGACTGATGGCTAAACTCAACAATTCGTCATCCGTATGCTCACCTTCNCCAGAAACCACTTCACACCTTTCGTAGAGTAAACTCAACAACAAATTCCGTGAATCTTGCATGGCTAGATGCTCTAATTCATTGATGACAGATTGTGTAATTTTGAGTTCAANAGGTCCAAGNTGTTGNTCTAAAGCCAAATCGACATTGATTCTAGNNTCNACAACAGCCACCCATCCACAGGTGTCNACCAGAATACCCGTCACGGGCTCACCCTGCAATAATACCGTGTCCAATAAGTCTCCAGCGNCTTCCAACACGGCGTGAAAGAGTGATTCGACTACCAGCCAATGCACAGATGGGNAGGCGCAGNTTNAGTGTTGCATCCTTTCCTTTGACTGCAGAAACAACACCNACGCTGGTTGCAGTTGCTGAATTAAGCATCAGCATTTCACCGGGTTGGAGAGGNCGTACGTTTTCTCCATCGCTNTCTCCACTGACCATTTGCTTGAGCAAATTCAGGGTGACATCAAGGGTCTCCCATACGGGGGGTAATTCCCCAATTTTGGCCATTACTTGGCCAGACAAGTTGTCAGATTTTGTGTGAAATGGATCNAGNGGTGTCGCAATACCACACAATCCACCGGCATGTACTGATTCCAAATCNAGTCCNCCNGCTTGAACACTGGATATTTTCGTTTCAATCGGNTCCCANTGAGATTTGTTGCCNTCTGTAATCTTTCGACCAGGTGCAATGACAATNGCATCACCTTCAGNGAAATTGCCTGAGACAACAGAACCTCCAATAATTCCACCTTTGAGTTTTGATGGACGGGTTCCTGGGCGATTGATGTCAAACGAGCGAGCAACATACATCAGTCCATCCTCTTTCTCTCGCAAGTCTGGTGTTGGAATGGTGTCTTCAATTGCATCGATGAGGATGTCAAGGTTGACGTCATGATGTGCACTAACCGGAATAATTGGTGCATTCTCTGCGATTGTCCCTTTCAAGAAGTTCTTGATTTCGCCATGGGATTCGATTGCACGTTCTCGACTGACCAAGTCAATCTTGTTCTGAACCACTACAATATTTTCAATCCCAGCAATTTCCAATGCCATCAAGTGTTCTCGAGTCTGTGGCTGAGGGCATTGTTCATTGGCAGCGACCAACAGCAGTGCCCCATCCATGATTGAAGATCCAGAAATCATCACGGCCATCAGCGTCTCGTGACCAGGTGCATCGACGAAAGAAACTGCACGGAGTAATTCTTTGGCATCATCGTCCTTGCCATCGGGTCGTTTGCCCATTGCATAGGAGTCCCCTTTTTTGGTTCGATAGAATGCGGTGTCGGCATATCCTAGCTTGATGCTGATGCCTCTTTTCCTCTCTTCCGAATGTGTGTCGGTCCAAGTTCCAGAGAGTGCCTGTGTGAGTGTTGTCTTGCCATGGTCAACGTGGCCGACCATTCCAATGTTCACTTCAGGTTGGCCTGGGAGCTGACGCTTCTTGGCCATCTGGTGTCACAGCTCCTGTTCACTCCGCTCCATCACCTTCTCCAGCGTCGTCACCGCTGCTGGAGGAGAAGATGTCAGAGAGTGTTTTGTTCCCACTCTCGACAATCTTGAGGTTGATTTGGCGTGTGTCTGAGGAGATGACGTTTCCACGGAATGCACGTCTCTTTCGTAGACCATCATATGTGTAGCGATAACGTCCACCTTTCTTCTTCACAATCTTGTGACCCTTGAAGCCAGTTGAGGGTGATACGAGGACCTTCTTGCGGCCACCACCATCAAGGTCGCTCCGCATGGGTGTACCAGTAAGGTCAGATCCACCGGTCATCTCAAGTTTGAATCCACCGAGACTTACTTCGCCATCTCCAACGAAGATTCCATCGACAGAATCACCGATTTTCTTTCCTAGGAAATGGTTGTAGTTTGAACCGCTAATGTCGACGGAGTACGAC
>NZXM01000069.1 GCA_002701965.1 Methanobacteriota archaeon
TCCGTTTGCGACCGGTTCAATTTGCTTACTCTTGGTTCTTGTTTCCCTTTTTGGTTTTGCTTCAGGGACAATTGAAGATGAAATTCCTGCAATTCCATGCCCAACCCCACAAGAGGGATGTCCCACTGGGATGTCACAAACCGACTTGAACGTCCCTCTGGCCTTCGTGCTACTTGATGTCGAATTGGAAATCGAAATGGAAATGGATGAGCAAGCTTGGATTGGTTTAGTTGATTCAAAATATGCAAAAACCTGCCCCCCGGGTGAATCAGGTTTGACCAACTGCACAGCTTCAGATTACGAATTCTTAGCTGCAGGACCTGACCATGATGGACCAATCCATCTGTCGTTAGGGCCGAGCAGTCTACGATTTGTTACCGGTGGTGATGAAGGATCTGCACAACTACAGGACAACGCCATCACAACCGATTGGTCTGTACATCTAGCGACTTGGGTCGAGGTTTTGCTTGCAGGCGGCGGATTGATGCTTTGCTTATCTGGAGTCCACATGGCTTTCCCCAGCCTAACGAAACGCAGGGACTGAGCCCATCCGTGGATTTCAAAAACTGAATCGATGTGGCACCAGTATGAGCACAATTACTTGCGCGGGTTGCGGAGCCACCATTGACATCAGTGGGTTGGAGCCGGCGATGGGAGAACGCGAGGTTTTCTGTGTCCGCTGTGGACGTACATTCCCGATTTAATCACACGGAATCATCGCGAACATGCCAGTTTTCTGGTAATTCCAGTGGGTTTGTTTGGCGCATTTCTCCGATTCGTTCAATGATTTCGTAACGAAGGCGCTCAATGCCGGCAGGTGCGGTTGAACTGATGACCATATGACCAGTTTCAGGATTCCTCATTTCGGGAATCGGACCATCTGGATTTTCGATTAAAGCCGCTTCCATCTCGCAAACCTCTTGCCATTCTTTTGGATCAATGCTTTCCAAAAGGTCCCCTTTTCCGTCAATCACAATCAGTGGTGTTTGTGGGAGTAGATTTGCAACCTCGTTCAATAGATTGGTTTGTTCTTCCATGCTAGTACCACCAGTTTCAGATGGGTCCATTAAGAAAAGACACAAGTCGCCCACATGCTCCAGTGCTGCTATCGCTTGCATTTCGATGTGATTGCGTTCTTCCATGGGACGATCTAGTAATCCAGGTGTGTCAACCAATTGGTACTTCATTCGACGATGCTCGAAGTGTCCAACGTGCAACTGTCGTGTCGTAAATGGATAGGCTGCGATTTCTGGCTTCCCACTCGACATCGATGCAATCAGTGCTGACTTCCCGACATTGGGTGCACCTGCCACGACCAAGCAAGGTTCCATGGAATCAATCATGGGCAATCTTCGAAGAGTATCTCTAGCCTCTCGAAGAAAATCGAGATTCCCCCCAATACGGCCCATGATACTCGAAATTCGGCCGTAGGCCTCCCTACGAGATTCATGCATCGGTGGGAGATTGACCATTCTTCGCAGTTTCTTGGCATTCTGCTGAGAAATTTCGAGACACTTTTGAGCCGCCCATTGGCATGCACCAAGACTCTGCCTGTAATCATCGCATCCAACCGCGGCCTCAACCATGGCGACATCGAATTCTGACATTCGATCAAGACTTGGCCAGCGTCGCACCCATTCAAGTAGGGTCGAGGAAAGAGAGTCACCTGCTGAACCAACCATTCGAGTCATCTGCTTCCGGGTTCGATAAACGCGGTCTTTATCGACCACTGCATCACCAGCTTTCTTGGCCTTGCTGAAGGCTTTGTCGAGTAANTCCTCGACTGTNAANACCGTGGGAATACTACGCCAAACAATCGAAACCATGTGCCCCCCTCATGCTGTGGGCGGCACCCATCCCTCTTCAAACAAGAGGATTGAATACACCCATCGGTTCAAGAGGGAGAGNGGATTGCCGNGTTTGATTCCGATGNCTAGCAACTCTCCAGACCTACCAAAATGGGCCATTTCTATTTGGGAATCGCTCGGTAAACCCGAAGTCACAGAAGACATCCTCACTGGCCCTCTACTAGNAAGAAGGGCNGGNATGCGACGTGATGATTTGGTCGAAATTCTACTTGATGCGCGCTCATTGCCTAAAGGGGCACAAGAATGGGTCCGAGGACGCTTAATTGGAACCAATAAAATGAGTGTTGAAATTCTCGATACAGATGGAGTTTATCGCTACATNGCTCGAGATGTGATTGTCGAAGTTCGACTCATTGCACACATGCGNCCGGCCTACATNGATGATGANGAGCTGTTGCAGTTTGAGCGNGAGGANCACAAGCGNAGNACCAANATNCACGAAGATGTAGAGAAGAAAACNAANGGTAGCGATGATGATCACCTTTGGGGTTGATTGAGTGNCTTTACATGAAGATTGGAAACTCATCGACAANCACCACTANGAGNGAGAGTGGGTNTTCCCTGACTTTGTCAGTGCACTNGANTTTGTGAANCGTGCAGGNGCATTGTGTGAGGCCCAAGANCATCATGCTGAATTTGTATTGGGTTGGGGTCATGTTTTGATTCGAACATGGAGTCATGACATCGATGGNATCTCCNACCGCGACATGGATTTNTGCCGGAGTATCGATNAATTGGAGTGAGGAAATGTCGAACGGATTCCGACATCACATGTTCATCTGTTCACATGAAAGACCAGCCAATTCGAGCCGAGAATGCTGTGCTACAAAGCAGAGTTTGGAACTTATGAAAGCCGTCAAAATGGCAGCGAAAATCGAAGGAATTGAGAATNTTCGCGTGCAGAAGGCTGGTTGTTTAAGCCAATGTGAACAGGGTATATCTTGTGTNGTATATCCAGAAGGNGTATGGTATACATTGACTGGTGAGGAGAATATTCCCGACCTTTTAGAGCATCTNCGCTCAGGAAAGGTCGCAGAGCANCTNCGAATGGATGGTGGNATTGAATGAAACGAGTTGTATACACGAAAAGAGGCGGTTTGGAAGCCATAGAAATTATCGAAGAATCTGCACCCACNCCCAANTCTGACGAAGTGCTGATTGAAGTCCACCGTGCAGGAATTAATTTTGCTGATTTGATGATGCGNCAAGGATTGTATGGAGCCGCACCTGATTTCCCATTCACGCCAGGTTACGAGGTGTCTGGTGTGATTCTAGCCACAGGCAAAGATGTCGAGGGACACGAGGTTGGAGACAGAGTGGTGGCACTGACTGGATTCGGNGGATATGCAGAACAGGTNGTAGTCGCNCAAGAGCGTGCATGGACNTTGCCAGATAATGTCTCATTCGATGCTGCTGCTGCCATGCCCGTCACGTATCTCACNTCTCACCATATGCTAGTACACTTGGGNAATTTCCGAGAAGGTGATACTGTACTCGTACACCATGCAGCAGGAGGTGTAGGGACGGCCACTGCACAGATTGTCAAAGCACTCAACGGTGGAACCATCTACGGCACCTCATCTCCTGAAAAAGCAAATTTTGTCGAAGAAATGGGTATGACTCACATTCCTCGTGGCACCGATTTCGTTCAGCGNATCAAGTCAGATGGCGATGGTGTACATCACGCTCTAGATCCAGTCGGTGGAAAACACGTGATGGAATCCTACAAGGCGCTTCGGAATGGAGGCCGCCTCTATGTGTTCGGCGCCTCCTCGGCGGTCAAGGGTCCGAANCGTTCGCTATGGACTGCCATCAAGATGTGGCGTTCAACNCCACGTTTTGACCCCATCAGAATGATGAATTCAAACAAATCCGTGTATGGTGTTCACATGGGAATGTGGAAAGACGAACAGGTCGCACGTGAGCAAATGATTGCACTTGCCAAGATGCTTGAGGAAGGGAANATTGACCCCATAGTCGATTCAGTTTTTCGATTTGAAGATGTTGCGAAAGCCCAACAATTCATCCACAATCGCGGAAATCGCGGTAAAGTATTACTCGACTTCAGCCCAAAGTAATCAGAGNTTGACTGGCCGAGTTGCACCACAGGCTTGACACTTCAGCAATGTTGTGCGGCCTTCCTTGATGAAGAAGGTGTCCGGTGCGTTGCACTGTTGACAAAGGATGTACGTCTTGACATAGGTCACGATTTTTTCCTTGATCCGACGTGGAGGGATACGGCCCTTCAACAAAACACGACCTTTCTCCCGGGTGGCACTAGTTCCAAGCTCATTTTGCAGGAATTGATACACGTGATCCGCATCGCGGTCCATCATGGAGATTAACTCACTGAAATTTCTCAGAATGGTCTGTGAACCTTCGATAAGTACATCCGGCTCAGGAAGAGTCCAACGACTACGATTAGAGATGTCATCAGGAATCTTATCTCGTGCACGGTCGAGTAGTGACTCGTAATCGAAGTCCGACATTGCTTGGCCCACCGACAACCCCTTCTTGAGACCACCGACAGAACCAATGTTCTCCAACGGTTCGCATTNGACCATGGACGAAGCCATTGAGGTCAAGGTTGCTCGNATTCATCCTGATGCTGTTTTACCAGTTCAGGGAAGCAAACTTGCAGCAGGTTTTGATTTNCACTCGGTTGAACGGATTGAGGTGAAAAAGGGGACTACGGAGATGCTCCCAACAGGTTTGGTTTTGGCCATCCCACCTGGATGGGAAGGGCAAGTACGTTGCCGCTCAGGTTTGGGTAAGAAGGGACTNATCTTACCCAACGGCGTGGGCACGATTGATGCGGACTACAGNGGCGAACTGATGGTGCTCGCACACTGGATTGGTGAAGGCGATTCATTTGTCGTCGAAAAAGGTGAACGAATCGGTCAAATTTTACTCAAACGTGTTCCAGAGATTGAATTTGTCGAAGTCGAACGTGAGGCACTAGANGATACCGAACGGGGAGCTGGTGGTTTTGGCAGTACGGGTCGATTCTAGATAGAGTCCTATGGACTCTGTGCGGTGATTTGATAGGATGTGGACGAGCAGACCTGTCTGATTCACATGGCACTGAGTATCGACGAATTGAGAAATAAAGTCGCAGAGATGACCCAACAAGGGCTGAATACGCAACAAATCGCAGATGAATTATCCATCTCACAACGAACGGTGATTTGGCTCAATGCAGGTGCAGTCGAGGAAGATCACCCTGATGACGTGCGAATCGGCTGGAGGACCATCGGAGCTCGCCCCAACCGAATCGACGCCATTGGAGCCATCATGGCCGATATTGTGCTGGAAGAAGAGGAAATGGGTGTTGACACCGTAGTCGGAATCAGTCTCAATGGAATTCTATTTGCGAACTCCATTGCCAATCACATCGACGCAGATGTGGCCATCTTCCGCTCAGTTTCCGAAGAAGGAGACGGNCANCTCTCAAACAAATATGGCAATGTCGCGGGACGAAAAGTCGTTGTCGTTGATGATGTATTNTCCTCAGGTGACACCATGCGAAAGACCATCAAAACGCTCCAAGATGAAGGAGCAGATGTTGCATTGAGCATTGTCATGGTAAACAAAACCGAAGAGAATGCAGTNGGNGGCGTACCCCTACGTGGCCTGATTCGAACCGTNAGAGTCTGAGGTGAAGTAATGCACTGGGCGGATTCGATTGCGAAGGCCCTNTCNCACCGTGCCAATGAACAGATTATCGCCTCTGGAATCACNCCTTCAGGGGAATTNCACATCGGNCACCTGCGTGAAATCTTGACTTCTGACATTATCAAACGCGCTTGCTTGCGTCAAGGATTGNATACCCAATTNGTCTTTTTTGTAGATGATGCGGACCCCTTGCGAAAAGTCTACGATTTCTTAGACGATAGTTATGCACAATACATCGGCCACCAACTGGCAAATATCCCTCCACCAGACNAAAATGGACTTCCTGACCACAAGCGTTTCGAACAGGGCGANTCCTATGCTGATCATTTCCTCGGACCATTNATNCAGGCACTCGAACACATCGGTGTAAATATTGATGAAATCATCTACAATTATGATGCATACAAATCTGGTAAAGTCGCCGAAGCCTCAAGAATTGCTTGCAATGAATCTCAGGCCATTCGAGAAGTTATAGAGCGAGTCTCTGGAAGAGAATTGGATGACTCTTGGTTCCCTTGGAACCCAATTGATTCAGATGGTTCNATCGATGGAATTACTGTGACTGGATGGGAAGATCCGATTGTACATTGGATTGATTCCCAAGGCAGAAAAGGGCAGTCGGATGTTACACGAGGAGAAGGGAAATTGCCTTGGCGTGTTGACTGGCCAGCCAAGTGGGTTTGGCGTGGCGTGACAATGGAGCCATTCGGTAAAGACCACGGGGCCGCAGGTGGATCGTACGACACNGGTAAGGAAATNTCAGTCATCTTGGGTGAGCAACCCCCTTACCCTACCACCTATGAGTGGATTTCACTCAAGGGCGTNGGTGCCATGTCAAGTAGTACAGGAGTAACCATCGGNCCACTCGAAGCCTTGGAACTGGTACCACCCGAGATTCTTCGATATCTAATCACTCGGAGTAAACCGAATCGACACATCGATTTTGATACAGGGAGTGCTTTGATTGAATTGGCNGATGANTACCAAAAGAAACTCACTGATTTGGAAAAAGGNCCAGGTGAATTGGAATCTCTAAGTCGAAGACAACAGGTCGCTTGGGAGAAATTGAAGGCTCAGCTAATCTATTCTCAAATCGATCCAANTCAATCACCACAANCCGCTTCAGAACGTGTCACATTCAGGCATTTGGCCTTGCTNGCTCAGATACGTAGTGAAGACCAAGGAGTTTGGGAATCGTTACAGAGAAGTCAATTGATTACGGAGCCTGGAGAGGATTTGNTTCGCAGACTACAGATGATGCGAACATGGATTGGTGGACCACACTTTCCTGAANCATTCCGCCTGAGAATCCAAACCAGCATTTCAGAGCAGGCCAAATNACATTTGGATAAGCGAGATGGAGTCTATCTTTCCGCAGTTAAAACNGATCTTTCCAGTTGCTCATGGGAGGCCGANCANATCAACACTGTAATTTGNAATGCNGCAAAAATACGAGATATNCCCCTNCGTGACGCGTTCCAATTGCTGTACTGGATTGTTTTGGATCAGGANTTCGGNCCTAAGTTGGCCAATATTGTCGCTGAGATGTCCCGAGATGACATTCTCAACCTACTCCAATCGGCGATTGATGCGTTGTCAGCCTGAACGTAGTTCAGAAACCCCAATCACCCGCACGCTTGAAAGAGGAGACGGTTGTGGCGGTGGCAATGCCGGTGTACTGTCCGAGTTGTGAAGCCGGCGTNGATGCCAATGCCAAATTCTGTTTACAATGTGGACATGATTTGGAAACAGATGGCCCAATTACGGCGACTGGACACGATGTCCGGCAACTCAAGGAATTGATTCGAGCTAGAGAAGATTTGTCGATGGCNGAGAAGTTTGACCTNATTGCCAAAGTCGAAGAGGGTGAGAACCCAATTGAACTCGGTTTGGCCGCNCCNGCCGAAGGAAGTGGCNTCACTCCAGCCCAGATGGAGATGCAAGCCGCAGCACCTACAGTGGCGAAAGGAAGCCTCTCGGAAGCTGCACAAAACTACACCACCAGTCCAGCAGCAGCAGCCGCTGTTGCCTTGATGAGTTCTCAAACAGATGCTTGGGGGCTGATACAATCAGGTTCGATTAACACGCGAGATACTCTGTTCATCGAAGCAATGGCACTNGGGATGGAAGCAAGCCACCACATTCACGATATTGCCGCAGGTGGTATTGANGATACTGAACTGACCAATGAAGACCTACGTGCCATCCCCGTGCTCAAGCCACCCAAGCGTTCTTTCTGTCCAAAGTGTGGTTCAGATATTCACTCACACACCATGTTGCAATGGCGTAAATGGAGAGACCATTCGGGAGAAGTNGTCCAACTTCAGGCACAAGCNGCTATGGAGACCAGTTTGGTNCAAATTGCTGCACACTACTTGTCCNAGACTCANGTTGCAGAAGCGCAACGNGATGATTTGGCCGGTCAATTGGCTGGCCTCGATGAAGGCGCAATGACTGAGAAACTCAGCGATGAATTACGTCCGAAAATCCTGAAGGAAGTGGAAGAAGATCTTCGTAAAAAGGTCGAAGCGGAACTTCGTGAAAGTATCGAGGAAGAAATTCGAGCAGATATGGCCGCCCGTGGTGGTGGCGGTGGTGGCAAAAAGGCCATCTCCAGTTCAAGTTCATTCAAACCCAAACCTGCAAAGAAGGCCGCATCTCCAGTGGTNCGTCGTGGTGCGGCAAAGAAAACCTACGAGGGTGAACCTGATGGGAAGGTCGACTGGTTCCTTGCTGAAGCATTGGATACNGTGTTTGATCCACACGGCACTGGAAAGGTGCTCAAACCGAAGACCATTCTAGCCCGCTCCGCTGATGGAAACGTTCGCGTTCAAGATGTTGTGAAGATTTACTCTGCTGATGGTGAAGATGGGTTGTCAGAATTGGCATGGACCAGTCCATTCACCAAATACATCATCGAAGCATTCGATGCATGCTAATCAGACATAGTCGACAACCAAACGNCGAGGTTCAGGCATNCCATCCTGTGCCACTCGAATAGCCTCGCATTCCATGCGAGCACCTGACATTGTTGTCACGAAGGGNATGTTCAGTTCAACTGCGAGTCTACGCATCATGTTCCCATCTAATACTGCACCACCACTATTTCTTGGNGTGTTGATAATCAACTGAATCTTACCCTTGCGCATCAAATCCAAAGCNTCAGGNCTTTGATTTTCGGCGATCCTGTAGCACGTTTCNACATCGAGTCCGCCCTGGTCCCGNANGTATCNTGCTGTACCCTGTGTAGCATGAAGGGTGAAGCCTAATTCTTGCAATGAGCGAGCCATNGGGATCAANCCTTCCTTGTCTTCATCCTTGACGGTCAAATAGACACCNCCTTGTGTTGGCACNGGCAACTCAGTTGCCAAACGTGCCTTGAGGTAAGCCGCTGCAGGGTCCACGTGACTGCCCATCACCTCACCGGTGCTCTTCATCTCTGGACCTGGGGCCGGATCAAGNCCACGCAACTTGAGGAAGGGGAANACTGGTGCCTTGACGCAAACTGCATCAGTTTGTCTNCNNGGGATTTCCATGTCAGACAACTGNTCACCAATGGTAATGTGNGCCGCGATTCGAGCCAGAGGGATGCCCGTAGCCTTGGCCACGAACGGGAAGGTTCGCGACCCTCTAGGGTTGACCTCTAGNACGTACAATTCACCNCGACAGATGCANAATTGAATATTGAANCANCCACGAATATTCAGNCCCAAACCAATCTCTTTTGTCCATTCATGAACCTTTGCAAGTATCTCCTCACTTACATTTTGNGTNGGNATGAAGCANGTTGAATCTCCGCTGTGAATACCGGCTTCTTCCAAATGCTCCATGACNGCACCAACCAAAACATCCTCGCCATCACAGACCGCATCAACATCCAACTCGATCGCACCACCCAGATACTCATCAACTAGCAAGGGTTTGTCAGGAGCAATGTATGCATCCGACATGTAAGTCTCAAGTTGGGCATCATCGGTCAGAATCTCCATCCCACGCCCACCCAGAACATATGATGGACGGACCAAGACTGGATATCCAATTTCGGCGACTGCTGCACGAATCGAATCAGGTGTTTTTCCAGTACGTCCTTCTGGCAACCGAATACAGCTGCGCTGNCCAAAGGCCTCGAAGCGTTCTCTGTCACTGGCTTCATCCACCGCATCGGGTGAAGTCCCGAGCATCGAGCANGNCAGGCCCTGTTCACTGAGATGCTTCATNCGGGCATCCAATGGCAATGCAAGGTTGATCGCTGTTTGACCACCAAACTGTAGTAAAATGCCATCTGCACCTTCNCGNAATAGAATTTCAGAGACACACTCTGTGGTGAGTGGCTCNAAGTAGAGGCGGTCAGAGGTGTCAAAATCTGTACTGACTGTTTCTGGATTATTGTTCACCAGAATCGCTTCATGTCCAGCTTCTCGAATGGCCTGTACCGCATGAACCGCACCATAGTCAAATTCGATACCTTGGCCGATTCGAATCGGNCCCGAGCCAATCACNACCAAACGGCGACAATCTGACTTCTTCTCAGAAGGAACGTGGTCTACTCCCGCAGGNGCGCATCCACCTTCGTAGGTCGCGTAATAGTATGGTGTAACNGCGGCAAACTCAGCAGCNCAGGAGTCGACCATTCGGAATCGCGGATGGAGGTTCAACTCATGTCGTCGTTGCATGACATCAATCTCAGTTCGACCTTCTGGCAAACGAGACCATCCGGTCGCAGGGAACCCTGACAGAGCATCAGCAATGTGAGCATCGGTAAATCCGAGACCTTTCCAGTGNCGCATTTGNTCTTCCGTGACATCACTAGCATCGCAGTTTGCTGCAACAATTTCAGCTTCAACATCTGCGATTTTCTTGAANCGATGCAAGAACCAACGAGTAATGTTNCCTGTGCCTTCACGCACTTCCTCGATACCCATGCCACGACGGAAGGCTTCCACCAAAGCCCCCATTCTACGGTCAGTGGGTACTTTCAACCAAGTTGCTAGTACCTCTTCGGAAAGTGGTTCATGTGCCCTCTCATCCATNGATTCTCCATCACTGGCATCCGCTTCAGTCAGTGGACGNGGGTGNGGTTGGCCATATTCTAGGGANGCTACAGCCTTGAGGAAGGCTTCCTCAAAGTTGCGGCCAATCGCCATGACTTCACCAGTGGATTTCATGCTGGTACCGAGTGTCCTGTCTGCCGTNCGGAACTTGTCAAATGGCCAACGAGGNATCTTGACGACNGCATAATCTAGGGTCGGTTCGAAGGCTGCAGTGGTTCCTTCTCCAGTAATTGGATTCGGTAACTCATCCAGTGTGTAGCCCACCGCAATTAATGCAGCCATTCTAGCGATAGGGTATCCAGTCGCCTTCGATGCCAGGGCAGAAGAACGCGATACACGCGGATTGACNTCGATGACCCGGTACTCACCCGTATCTTGGTTCACGGTGAATTGAACGTTNCAACCCCCCTTNATGTCCAAGCGGCGGATCAGACGNAGTGCGGCATCNCGTAGACCCTGATGGTCACGATCAGAAAGGGTTTGAGCGGGAGCGACAACGACAGATTCACCTGTGTGAACACCCATCGGGTCGATATTTTCCATGGTACATACAATNGTGCAATTATCATTGGCGTCTCGCATGACTTCATACTCAAATTCCTGCCAACCCAAGATACTCTCTTCGATCAAGACCTGGCCNATTTGAGAATGCAAAATTCCCTGACTGGCAATTTCAACCAACTGCCCTGTGTTCCAGGCTGTACCTCCGCCNAGTCCNCCCAAAGTAAAGGCGGGTCGAATCAAAATCGGAAATTTACCNAACTCTTCTGCAGCTGCAAGAACTTCATCGATGGAATTACAGGCCATTGCCTGTGAAATGGGAAGATCAATTTCCTCACACACCTGATTGAACAAATCTCGATCTTCAGCCTCATCAATCGATTGTAGATTNCAACCAATCAATTCGACCCCGAGTTCCGCCAATGCTCCACTGTGCGCCAAGTTACTGGCAATATTGAGAGCAGTTTGTCCACCCATTCCGGCCAATAGTGCATCGGGNTTCTCTATTTCCAAGATCCGTTTCACAACATCTGGCAATAGAGGTTCAATGTAAATTCGATCAGCCATCTCTGGNTCGTTTTGGATGGTCGCTGGATTGGAGTTGACCANGACCACTTCATATCCATCCGCACGCAAGGCTCGGCAGGCTTGTGAACCGGAGAAATCGAATTCAGCCGCTTGCCCGATTCGAATTGGGCCACTGCCGAGAATCATCACCTTGTGAATATCATCNCGTCTTGGCATCAGCCTTCACCTCCAAGTGTTCTGCGACCAAGTCAGAGAAACGGTCGAACAAGGGATTTGCATCGTGTGGACCTGGACAGGCCTCAGGATGATATTGAATGGTGAAAGCTGGNCGNCCTTTGACATCCAATCCNTCAACAGTTCGATCATTGGCGTTGATGAAGCGAACTTCAACATCACANCCAGTCANNCTTTNCACNTCACCNGANTTNGCACCTGAAGGATGTGGGGCCAACATNCCCTTGACGGGATCTTCAACGGCAAAACCATGGTTTTGGCTGGTGATGCTGACCTTGCGAGTGTGTAAATCGAGAACAGGTTGATTGCCACCTCGGTGACCATAGCGCAACTTGTAGGTGCGCAAACCACTGGCCAAACCCATCAGTTGATGNCCCAAGCAAATGCCCATGACTGGCATCCCAGATTTGGTNGCCTTGGCCAAAGTGTGACGTGCAGCAGTGGCTTTGCCAGGGTGGGCTGGGTCACCAGGACCGTTACTACAGAACAGTGCATCAATGTTGTACTTCNCGCANAANTCATCCCAATCNATGTCGGGNGGACACCACAGAACTTCGAATCGAGAACANAGTTCTCTTAGGATATTGTACTTGATTCCACAATCAAGNGCTGCAACCCGNGGCAATGAATTTCCATCTTCATCCGTCGCACCTTCATTGAGGAATACTGCATCATCCCTNCTGACCTCATCTGCNAGGTCATCCAAGTCNGGGGATTTCATGTTNTCCAGAGNCGCGGCCATCTCGGCTTCTTTTTCAATCGGCCCAAAGATACTCAAAATAACACCATATTCACGAACTCGACGNGTGACAGAGCGAGTGTCAATTCCCGAAATNCCAGGTACACCATGTGCNAGNAGAAGATCGTGGACCGTCCCAATGCAATGACGNTGATCTGGTTCCATCATCAATTCACGNCACACNACTCCACGAGGCCACACGCCTGCTGATTCAGAAATCCCTGGTGCNATACCATAGTTGCCGAGTAGGGGCCAAGTGAATGTGAGAACTTGACCCGCGAAAGAGGGGTCAGTCAGTGATTCTTGGTATCCNGTCATGTTTGTNGTGAAGACCAATTCGCCTTCAGCAATGGTGGCNGCTCCGAACAAGTCCCCCTCATGTCGAGAACCATCTGCGAGGAGTAAAACGCCGCGCCCAGTGGCCTCAGGATGATTTTGGGCCGGCGCACCNGGCAGTAGAAAATCAGCAGCATCTCGAGCAATGAAGGCTTTCGAAACACCAGATTGGCCGGAACCGGGAGAGAAGCCCCCTGTTACCGTCACCTTCGCACCCTAATGGTGTCCCTGAAATCCGGTTATAATCATTGACTCGCATCGGAATCTTCGTCATGGTCGATGACAACCTTCCCTGAAGGGTGTGGTTTCACTTCCAAACGTGCACCAGAAAAATGCTCAGAACCAGCGACTCCGCCCATGATTTCAGACATGAACAAGGCCAGTGCAGCNACCTCTGAATGTGGTTGATGGCCGACTGCAATGTTGTAATCAGCCAACTTGTAGATTTCTCCAGGAACCTTCGCCCCACCGACAACGACTGCGACAGGGGCATCGGTGGGAATCGTGGATGTAGTCGACTCGAAATCCTCGCCATACATGGTCAAGTGAACAATCCGGCCACCTTGCTTTGCAAAATGTCTCAGGAACCCCAAGGGTTTGGNATGATGCTCTGCAGAGAAATTGCCACCGAAGGTTTCGGTCACATCCGCCATGGTCTCCAGGACCTTCTGATCATCATCACCACACAATACGAAATGAGTGGCTCCCATCGCCCTAGCCGTCAGNCCAAGGTGACTCGTGATACGCTTGTCGCGTTGATGTCGGTGACCAAGACGGACCACCGTAATTTCGGGTCGCACGGATTCAAGCCAAGGGCTCGGCTTCTTCAGCCTGTCCCTCAANACCGGACTCACCCAAGAGTGAGACATCAATCATACCAATCTCAAGTAAATCATGAACCCAACGAAGTAGAAGTGAATCAATGAACATGGCCGCACTGTAGTAGACCATCACACCGAGAACAATCAGGCGTGCTGAATGGACGAGCATGATAGCAGGCGCACCACCAAAGGCCAAGTGGCCAATCGGCTCGATGGCCATAAACATGGCCAGAATGAGCATGGCGCCGGCCGCAAATCCTGGCCATGGTTGNCGGCGTTCCCGTGAGAGNTTCATCAGNGCAGTCGCTCCAAAAACTAANATCGGTACGGCAGCNGCCACCCACTTGTAGTTCAAACTGAATATCAAGGAAAGTGTTGCATCATCAGANCCCAACTNANNACCGAAAACAGAGATGGTGAGCCACCAACACAANGCGACTAGCATCAATAANATTCCAGANGCAACNGCCTTTTCAAANACCATCTTTCCGACTTCTCTTCGNACATGTAAAATCGCATCAGGTCGGTCAAAATCACTGGTGTCGAATCGNTCTTCNAGAATCGAATCGGCCAATTCTAAGGCCTCACGACTGGGGATGCTGGACTGATCNCTTCCAGATGTGTGAACNTCATCGNCCATATCCTCGAGTGGCACAAGTGCCATACTTTCGGAATCGCCTTCGGACACCACGAGGGCCAACGCCNTCTCCACACATCATAAACCATGCCGTTCCAACGGAGGGCTATATGGGCGACTTGCGACCCTTTCTCCGCCGCCGCCCTGATGGGCGNTGTCGCTTGATGGGCATCCTTAACGTCACTCCTGATTCCTTTCATGCTGATTCTAGAGTAGATCTTGAATCAGCGGTTGAACGTGCCATGCAAATGTGGTCCAATGGTGCGGATTGGGTAGATGTTGGTGGAGAATCAACTCGCCCAGGAGCTGATCCCGTCGACCCTCAGGAAGAAATGAAACGAGTTATTCCTGTCATCAAGGCCATTCGTGAGGCAAATCCGGCTGGCTTGATCTCAATTGATACACGNCGATTTGAAGTTGCACGTGCTGCTCTTGAGGCGGGTGCAAACATGATCAATGATGTCAGTGGATTACGNGACCCTGAAATGGCAGACCTTGTACTGGAACAAGGTTGTGCGNTTTGTGTGATGCATATGCAGGGNGAACCCGGCAACATGCAACAAAATCCAGAATACGACGATGTNCACAAAGAGGTCTACGATGCNCTCAACGAAACCGCTGCAGCNTTGATTGAAGGNGGACATGAACCAGGNCTCATCTGTTTAGACCCAGGNATTGGTTTTGGCAAGTCATTGACACATAATCTCGAACTCCTTCACTCTCGCAGNAATTCAAACTATAGCATATTGTGGGGNGTCAGTCGAAAATCTATGTTCNGTCAACTCTTGGGTAGGACAGAAACTGTAGATCGATTGTCTGGAACACTCGCTGTGGCTGCCCACGCCATGCTGGAAGGTGTTGACATCTTGCGCGTACATGATGTGCAAGCCCACGCTGATTTACTCACCACATTGGCCACGCTACGACCGGAGGTCGATGCTTGACTATCATTGACATCGATGAGAATCTCCGGTTGCTCGGAACCGCTCACATTTCGAAAACCAGTGCTGAAGCCGCGCGCAAGGAAGTCACAGAATTTGACCCCGATATCGTGGCGGTCGAATTGTGTAAAGGACGACTGGATGCGTTGACACAACCAGACAAATTTGACAATGAAACCCTTGGAAAGGTGCTTCGAGAGGGGAAAGCACCACTGGTATTGTTTCAATCAATGCTTGCCATTGAGCAACGGAAAATGGGGATGGAAGAAGGTGAGATGCCNGGNACAGACCTGTTGGCAGCCATTCAAGCNGCGGCTGAAGCGGGTAAGGAAGTGGCTTTGGTCGACCGCGATATTCAGACNACGTTACGGCGCGCATGGCGNAAAATGCGCTTTCGAGANAAGCGCAAAATCCTGATGACCGTTCTGTTTGANGAAGAGGATGGAGAAGATGATGTTAGCGTCGATGAACTGTTAGAGAATACNGATCTAATCACGCAGCTGATGGATGAATTGCGTGAAGTTGCGCCAGCAGCAGGCGAAGTACTCATCGATGAACGAGATGAATTCCTTGCGACCAGTATCCAGAGANTTCGNCCTAGAGGGAAGGTNTTGGCTGTGATTGGAGCAGGNCATTTGGAAGGGGTTGCCAATCATCTTCGTGAAAACAGAGAGCCTGACAAGCAGCGTATGCGTGANCTGAATTTCATTGCACCTCCAAATCCANCTTGGAAGGTTGTGAAGTGGGGCATCCCTGTGCTCATGNTGGGTCTATTCGGATGGTTTGCTTCTCAAGGNGACATGGCGGCATTGAAAGATGCTGCAGCAACTTGGTTGGCACTCAATGCAGCACTGGCCGCGCTGGGTGCNTTCATCGCCCGTGGACACCCTCTAGCAGTATTGACAGCTGCAATTGCCAGCCCCATCACTTCACTGAATCCAACGTTGGCAGCAGGTTGGTTTGCCGGTTTGGTTCAACTCAAAGTGGCTGCACCCTCCACAAAGGATTTGCAAAATTTCCTGCGCTTAGATCGACTCTCATTATTCTGGAAAAATAAAGTAGGTCGCGTCTTACTTGTGACCGCTCTCGCCAATCTAGGCTCTACTGCCGGTGCATGGATTGCCGGCAGTGCAATTGTAGGGAGTCTACTTTGATCAATCCTCAGAATCGAATCGCTGTAGGGTCGCATTGAGAGAAGCCATCTCCTTTCGGATCTGGTCTTTCTGTCTGGAACCCAGTGTTGCATCCTTCATCTGCTCCTCCAAATCCTCAAGCAGAGATTTCAGGGAATCGCGCTCTTCGCGGTAGAACTTCTCGTCCTTGGACATCTGAATCCGTGCTGCCTTCTGACGAGCACGCTTTCGCTTCTTTGAGTTTTCACTAGAACCTGAAGGGATTTCAGGAAGCTCGACAGATGTCGGGAATGGTATCTCGATACCCTCCTGTGAAAATCGTTCAAAGACACGCTGTAGAATCCAATCTCTGGCAGGCCACTCGTCGGAGTAATTGTCAATCCAAGCATAGATTCTGAAATCAATTGAGTACTCACCCAACTCGACAAAGAGAACTCGAGGTGTTGGTTCCTCAACGGTGTAAGGACAATCTTTGGCAATGTCAATCAGCACNTGCTTCACATGCGGTGGCTCCTCACCGTAAGCCGCACCGACATCGATGAGGAGATTGATTCGACGAGGTTGCCCATCGCCTCCACCACGAGCCATNTTGCGGATTTTAGCAGANACCAANGTGTTGTTAGGAATGATGACCAACTCTTCGGCGTAAGTCAACAACTTGGTCGACAAGATTCCTGTCGATACTACTCGACCTTCAATACCCTCGACCTCGATTCGATCACCGACATCGAAGGGNCTGTCCATGGCGAGCATGAATGAGTTCAGGATATTTCCAATCGTGTGCTGTAGAGACAAACCGATAATCAATGAAAACAAAGCGAACGATGCTAAAATTCCCGTGACTTCAATGTTCAGTTCACCCAGAATGGCATTGATTCCAATCAGCCAAATTACGATTCGAACAATGATACTCACGAAGTGATTGCCGCCGGTAACCGAAACGCCGCCTTTCTTGTTGCTATTCATCAGCGCCATCAGCGGAGGTGTTGCAATCTTGACCGTGGTCGTCAACATCATTGTCAATAGCAAGATGTAGAGAGAATTCAGCAGAGGGAAAATCGAACTCAGCAGATCTGGATTCACCCAGAGCAATGAGATGTTCACACAAATTGCCACGAAGAAAATGTTGATTTTTGACTCCAAAGCAATGTACAAATCATTGTCCCATCCGACCTCAGTATCATTTACCAATTCAGCAATCTGTCGAAGAACAAAACGCCTCAAACAATAGATCGCAAGAATACTTGTAGCAATACAAATCAGGACCTGGAAATACCAGTCCAACCCGTTCAGTGTGTCAATTCCCAACTGAATTGATTCTGCAATCTCTACCATTCAAATCACTCCTTTTTCTCGTGCAAATCCTTTGCCTGTTGAGCCCACTTATCTCTTCGGACACGACCCCGGAAGAACTCGATGGCAACGTTGACTTGCTCTTCAATTTCAGCCGTCATTCTGGAAATCTGAAGGAATGTGTAAATTCCCAAAGCGTTGAGCTTCTCTTCAATAAACGGCCCAATTCCCTTGATCTTCTGTAAGTTATCTTTGTCCGATGCTTTGGCTACACCCAGTGTCTTGAAATCAATGAATTCAGCCTTGGCTGCAACGCGAGCAAGTTCGGCTTCCTTCTTCGAGAGACCTTCCATCTTTTGCTCCATTTCAGCCATCTTTGATGCCATCTTTTCTTCCATCTCAGCAAGACGTTGTTCCGCCTCTCTTTGAGCAAGGGCTGCAGCTTCTTTGCTGGCTTGACGTTCTGCGGCTTCTCGCTCCTTGGCGACTTCCTGCTTGGCCTTCAACTCAGCCTCAGCCTTGGCCTTGGCCTCGGCTTCAATCTGGGCTTTGGCTTGGGCCTCAGCGCGAACTCTTTCTTCGACTTCGGCTCGCATCTTCTTCTCCTTCTCGGCTTCTTTTGCAGCCTCTGCCTTGGCCTCAGCCTTGGCTTCTTCTCGGATTCGAGCCTCTTCGGCCTTGCGTGCTTCCGCTTC
>NZXM01000032.1 GCA_002701965.1 Methanobacteriota archaeon
AAAGAAGATCAATCGAAGATCATCACATTTGATGATCCAATATCTATTCAACATAAATGTGAATTTGCGCAAAGTAGGAACCTCGGGGGTGTGATGGTTTGGGCATTAGGATATGATGATATGAACTCAGAAGAGTCATTGACCGAATCAATTAATTCTCATTGGCTGAATTCTGAAAAAAATATAAAAAATACCTTACCTAGCGGAATAGAGTTATATACTTATCCTAATCCATTTAATCCTTTGATGAAGATCAATTTCTATTTACCTATAAGAGAGAATGTTGATTTGAAATTATTTGACATGAGAGGTAGACTGATTGAATCTATAGTGAGTGGAGAGTATAGTGAAGGGAACCACTTGCTTAGTTGGTCACCTAGCTCAACTGGTTTCCGTTTATCAAATGGTATTTATTTTCTTGAACTCAACACTCCAAGTCAAAGAATAAATAAAAAAGTTTTATATCTAAAATAATTTTTTAATTGTATAAATGGTAACTTGCTGATTTGACGGAAAACTTTTCGCTATCGTCATCAAGGATCCTTAATAGTTCAGGTGGTGATTTNATCAATTTCCCTTTATTATTNTTNAGNTTTCCNNTTANTAATAGNAATAATTGATTGCTGCCAAATAATTTATTTAATCTTGCTTGTTTATAAAGAAAGTGCTCTGCGTAGAGTCCAAAGGTTATATAAATACTCTGAATTGCAACCTCCACTGATCGAAATTTATTTCTNTCAGTTATCATNAATCTTTTGTCCTAAACAATGNTGGTTTTCAAATTTTGGTTTTTCTGCNTTTCCAGGAAGNTTNTTTGGTTTGAATTTTGCGTATTTAAAGTCGATTCCTTCAAAATTTAGATCTTTCATTTCTTTCGCAATCTCATAAGTCATCCAAGGGGCCCCTATTTGCTTGAATGGATTATTTGTTCCTCGCCCTTCAGATACATTAGTGGCTTCATATAGACACATCCCTGGATATATGATCGCTGTTTCTANGTCTGGAATATTAGGTGAGGGTGGAATCCAGGGTAGATTTGTATCATCATAAAACATTTTTCGTTTCCAGCCATCCATTTTCACTATGGTAAGATTAGGTGGAGTTGAAGCTAGCCAACCCTCTTTTACAGCCATTTGGCTCAACTCACCAACGGTCAAGGCATATCGTATAGGTATAGGGTAGTATCCTACAAATGATTTAAAGGCTGTATCAAGAATAGCTCCCTCAATTATCTCTCCTCCAATAGGATTTGGTCTATCTAAGACCATNACATCAATACCATATTCTCCTGCTGCTTCCATGACAATACCAAGTGTGGATATATAAGTGTAGAACCTGGCTCCTACATCCTGAATGTCGTAGATAATGAGATCGATACCATCTAACATCTCCTTTGTTGGCTTTCTTGTTTTACCATAGAGTGAGATTATTTCAGGTCCTGAAGTNTTTTTACCATCATAGTCCACCTTAGCCCCTGCACTTGCTTCTCCATNGAATCCATGNTCTGGAGCAAATATTCGTTTTAAGGATATCGCCGGGTTGCCTTGAAAAAGTTCATAGTTCTTTTCATTGTTTTTGGTTATTCCTGTATGGTTTGTNACCAACCCTATTGATCTTCCCTTTAAATAATTAGGATGGTCTTCAATAAGAACATCCAGTCCAGTTCTAACAATGCCATCGTTGCTAATATGAACCGGTTCAAGTATTGTGATNGNGTCTATAGGTGAGCTACACCTTAGAAGCAGAAATACTAGAGCAACTAATTTGATTATTTTCATATATCTATTTTAAAAGTGTTATTTTTCTTTTTAATCTATTTTTATCTGATATAAGCTGAACCATATATATACCATTTGATACCTGCATTCCCCTGTCGTCTTTTCCAAACCACTTTTCTTGAAAGAATCCTGCCTGAAATTCCCTATTCTCAAAGACAGTTCTTATCTTTCTCCCCTTTAAATCAAATAAATGCATTGATACATTTCTTGGTCTATCGATCTCAAAGTCTATTGTGATCACTGGATTAAAGGGGTTAGGGTATGTATTGCTTATTTGAAATAGTCTGGGTAAGGGTTCTTCATCACCTGACAGCTCTCCTTGTATCTGCAGAGAAAATTGAACTGTATCTGATAATTCTCCAAACCCAAAATCATTGACGATAACACTGATACTTGCTGTGCCAATGAATGGTTCATAATCAATATTGACTACGGAGCCTGATGTGTGCCCATAAATAG
This sequence comes from Methanobacteriota archaeon, assembly GCA_002701965.1. Classification (GTDB taxonomy): domain Archaea; phylum Thermoplasmatota; class Poseidoniia; order Poseidoniales; family Thalassarchaeaceae; genus MGIIb-P. The sequence continues at coordinate 2,238 of NZXM01000032.1, forward strand.
TTGCTTGAACTGCTGAAGTATCGGTACTTACATCTATTTGATGAATGTCATTTTCATTATCATCAGAAAACTGTACATAGAAGTAAAAATTAGAGCCATCTTCAATGATAGTATCTTGGATCGATGTTATGATCGGAGCAAAGTTCTGAGGTGGGTTACCTTGTGCTTTGGTTATTATTCGCAGATCATCAAAGTAGACCCTTCCAACCATATCACTATTGGAGCCTGGTTTTAATAAGAATCCATCCAAATAGTATTCATCTCCATTCATTGTCTCGCTGTTGCTGAGCCAGTTTCCAACCTGATCTGGGTCAGAAAGATCCCATTCTATTAATCTCCATCCTGTCCAATTCAATTCTTTCCATCCCATGACCTCAATCACATCTCCCGTCAGAGATCCATCTAGATACTCATACAGCGAAATACTGAATTGATTACCACTACCATCGCTGTAAACATACAATTGGATAACATCTGATGTATCCAAAGGTATATCGGAGGGGTNTCCTCCATTATGTAATCTTAAAAAAGATGATGATGCATTAGGATCCCATCCATATCGAAGTGAACCAGATTTTCTACCATTTGTATTCATACTTAGACCCGGTACGAAAACAGAGTTACTGTAATTGAACTGGGTCTCGCTACCAAGGATTCCAGTGGTTGAACCACTTCCATCGGGCTGCCACCATCCNGCTCCTGCATTAAATCGATCTATATAAGTTTTATCGCTATAATAAAAGTCTGTGGTGTTAAATAAATATTCCAGTGGGTTTTCTATGCTATTCCCGAGCGTATCAGTTATACCATTAAGAGTGATCATACAATTAGTATTATTGATCAATGGTGCGAATGGTTTAATAGAAAGTGTTGTTATCTCATCNNTAGTATATTCAATATGATCCGTGGTCAGAGTCTGTCCATCAGATTGGAACTGAATTGACATTTCATCTATTGAGGAGATGTCCAATATCTCATCAAACATAACATTAAATACACCTTCTGTATCAAAAACATGATTCGATAATGGGTATGTACTTGTAACCTGAGGACCAGTAAGATCTGTTGGTTCTGTATGAAAAGTTATTGAGATACCATCACCAGCGGTCCCATCCATATTTCCATCAAATTCAAGTCCTATTATATCTGTCAGTTCAGAGGATAACCCGATGGTATAATCCGTATCAAAATCCAATAGTTCAGGGAAATATAATGAAACGACCCTTCCCTGGTTTTCCCAGTATTCAGACCACTCGATCAAAAGAGTATCGGGCTCGGGGTTTAGTGATAATGCGGATAAAAATGATGACTGATCCATTTCCTTTGAGAATTCNAATCTTACAACAGTATTTACAGCAATAGTATCACCNTGATNAATATTAACTNCTAAGAGTGTTGGGGGGTAAGATGGTATAGTACCTGTTGTGGCCAGTGCAATAGTTTCAGAACCAACCCAGAATCGATTAAAATTTTGAATACTAATATCGTAGGTGCCTTCATAGAGCTGTAGCCCATCAAAGTTCAGTGGTGCTACCATATTTCCAGTTCCATAATAGGTGCTTTGGATCTTCGGAGACATATTTAAACTATCAGAAGGGGTAAGTCCCACCACAGTCCAGATCATATCATCCTGATCACTCGTTGAAATATTAATTAGATATTCTAGTTCATTGGTTTGATCNATGGAAACCTCAGGGGCCTCAGGAATACCTGTGTTGGTTTCATATTCAGAAATATTTCTTACTATTGCTTTTTCTTTAAAAAAAGTATGTCCTGTTTCTTCCCAATATTGATAGTCTTCCCATGTCCCATTACTAAAGAATTGAAAACCATCAATGAATTGTAGGTTTCTAATAGCATTAACAATCCCGGGGTGATTATCCCAAAGGTTTTGATCGGCTAGAACATATGATCCAGGACCTGCAGAGAAAAGCCTTCCTTCATCTATCCCCTGTTGAATGTATGGCGACCAGCTCTCATTAGAACCTGTTAGCATTTGAACAAANCTATTTGGCGATGTCCAGTGATAGTGCATAGGAGTTAATTGATCNACAAATCCTTCATTGAACCATAAAGCACCATCCTGATATACGGTACCATATCCTTGCCATCCNCCCCAGTTATATCGACCCAATACAGCAGCGGAAAGTCTTACATATGGTTTTATANTTTGGATAGAGTCATGGAGGGTGCTTACAAAAGTGGTCACACCATCTCTCCACCACTCTTCCCAATTAGAGAANTTATCTGGNATCCCAGCTGAGTATGGATGGTCGATATCATACAAATACCTTCCCGTTCTTGTNTTTNCAAGATCCTCTAACGCTTCTTGAGCTATTGTTCCATCNATCATTCTGATNTCTTCGACCTGTCCAGGTGGCAGTGTGTTAAAGGAGCCACTAGAATGTTCGTTCCACCTTACATAATCTAAATGAAGGCCATCGATATCATAATTATTCACTATTTCCATTGCAACATNGACTGTGTACTGCCTTACATCTTCGAGACCCGGAGAAAGACTACGGCTTGATGTCATTGGGTCTCCATCTCGATCTCTACACACCCATTCCGGATGCAACTGAGCAGGTGCTCCTTCATGCATACTAGAAGCCTGAAATACATTGAACCAAGCATGAAGTTCAAGACCTTTATTGTGAGCAGCATCAATAGCATATTGTAGTGGATCGAATCCTGGATGTTGATAACCGGCGTAATATCCCCAAGGTTCATAGCTAGAGTTATAGTAAGCGGTACCACTTTGTCTAACCTGAAAAAAAACGGCAGTCATGTTAGCAATCGCGTGATTATCCATGATCTCATCTATACGAGCCATGGTCTGTTCAGCATTTTGTGAGGAATTAATATATTCCCATGTTATCACCCAAGTTGCCCTAAACTCTTTATTTAGAGGCATCGCATTTGCCAAAATGGTCAACGTTGAAAAAAATAATATCTTATATCTAATTTTGGTCATACACTTTTTANTAAGNTTAAATTAGGTATTAAAAATCAATACCGTTAATCTAATTACAAGTTTAAAAATATTGGCTTANGAAAATTATGTTTATCAGAGTTTCAAAAAGAAAACTTTTTCCATTAATTCTATTTTTTAATATGCTCTTGTCTAGCAACCATCTTATTTCTCAGTTAGATGAAATCGGATCACAGCGAGCCTTTTTTTCCATGCATGCATCACCAGACAGGTCTACTCTAGCACTCACAAATTCTAATTATACCAGCTTAGATATTATTGAGGCCAAAGGTTCTATTATGGTAGATATTCCAAATATTAATTCCTTCCAATGCAAGTGGTCTCCAGATAGTGAAAAGCTTATGGTAATGAGATCTGTCTATGAAAGAAAAAGAAGAGAGAATGGTTTAATAGTGATCAATAAGATGGGAGCTATTGATCATACGGTGATTGAACTCACTGATCAAAATATATATCCAATTGGCTGGACGGGAAATAATACCATTCACTATCTGTTAGATAGTGAATTGATGACCCAAAATATCAAAGGATCTAAAAATGAGTGGNATATTCCACTCATCTATGCTATAAAAAATAAATTATATAAAAAGACCGGTGATCTTGATACTAGTCTATTGTACGAAGCAAATGATATGATCCTAAATCTGTCCTACTCTTCCGATGCCAGATTAATTACTTTTGAAGTATATGGAAATAATACGATGATCATCAAAAATAGTGATACCGTAATAGATGATATTGGGANTGGGAATGCACCTAAGGTCTCACCAGATGGCAATATGGTTATTTTCATGGTACTGGAAGATGATGGTTATCAGATCACATCAGGNGATATTTACTTATGGGATTCAAAAANTGGAAATATAGATCCAGTTGCAAATGATNCAGAAAAAATAGAAATGAATCCCATATGGATCAGCGATCATTCCTTCTTTTATATTGACCTGAACGACGGGTCNNTNAATGAGATNNNATTAGAAGAACATTGATGCAATATTTAAAATATTTCTTTTTGATAGTGTCCATATATAATGCTCAGGTTACTGGTCTCGCTGGGTGGAATCTGTTTATTGATCCTGGTCATAGCCAGGATGAGAATATGGGAATAAACGGATACTCTGAAGCTAAGGAAGTATTACAGGTAGGTTTAGAGCTTAGGGATATACTTAATTCACAGTCTGACATAGATACGGTATACATTTCTAGAACTACTGATAATCAAAGTGTATCCCTATATCAGCGCACGAATTATGCTAATACTGTTGGAGCATCCTGGTATCATTCTATCCATAGTGATGCCAGTTCAAATACTAATACGAATAGAACGCTATTATTGTGGGGACAACTAAATAATGGTAATCCTGATCCACCTGTTGGTGGAGAAGATATGAGTTCTTTTATGATCGATATCCTAACTCAAGGAATGAGGATAGAGACAACAGGCTCCTGGGGAGATTGCAGTTTTTATACATGGAGTGATTATTGCGCCAATTCTGGTGGGCCGTATCTTTATGTTAATCGAAATACAAATATGCCTTCAGAACTAAGTGAGGAAGGGCACCATACAAACCCAGCGCAAAATCAATTAGTAATGAATCAAGAATATAAAAGAATGTTGGCATATTTATTTTTCTATTCCATTCTTGATTATCATGAAATTGATAGACCCTTTGTAGGACAATTAGCCGGGCAAATATTGGATATAGAATCACAAGAGCCGATCAATGGCTCTACCGTACAAAGCGATGAATATGTGTATATCACAGACACCTATAATTCATTATTCCATCAATTTTCAAATGATGAACAGGAATTGAGAAATGGATTCTACTGGTTTGAGGGATTATCTGATTCGACCTATGAAGTAATCGTTTCTGCGCCTGGATATTATAGTGACACTACTCAGGTGTCCATTCTGGATACATTTATTACATTCCATGATGTTGAATTATTATCAAGCCAACCACCTATAGTCATGGAAACGGTTCCTGTTGAAGGGGATTCTCTTTTTCCTGCATGGAATCCAATTGAGATTCAATTTAGTAGACCTATGGATACTGCCTCAGTTATTGCTTCTATTGTTATGAGTCCTGCTACCGACCTTGAAGGGTATTATTGGTATGATGATCAAACGCTTATTCTTACACCTGACCCTTTATTATTTGAGACGAATTATACATTAACAATATTTGATGAGGCGCGCGACGTATATGGACATTATATGGATGGTGATCAGAATGGCGAAGAAGGAGGGGATTTTCATTTGCTTTTTAAAACTGGACCAGCAGATATGGTTCCGCCAGAAATAGAAAATATCTTTCCCCCAAGTGTTGCTACGAATGTTGAGATCTTTCCTATTATTAATATACAATTTGATGAGACATTAGATACCAGTATCGATCTGTTAGATTACTTTTTACTAGAACGGTTTCAAGATCATTCATCAGTTTCAGGAGATATGGTTTATTATCCTGTAGGTGAAAAAAGTTCAATATGTTATTTCCCTGATCAGAATCTGTATCCTAACGAAGTATACGTAACAAGGTTATATTCTGGAATAACAGACATTTTTGATAATGTGATCGAAATAGATCAGTCATTTAGTTTCCAAACACGAAATTTTGATATTGAAATAAATGAGATCGATGATCTAGAACAGGGTATTGGTGCGAATTGGTGGGGACCTCAGTCATCAGGAAGTACCACAGGTATTATCCCAGATAGTACTTGGATGCAACCCAATTCACAAATTTTGAGCTTATTATATGAGAGTAGTCAATCCATGGAAATTTCATATGGGTGGAATCTTTCTGATAATGATTGGCTTATAAGGGTTTATTTAAGTGGTGGTCCACCTAGAGATGTTATTTTTAATGATTCAAAGACAATGCAGGCTTATGTGTTTGGTGATGGTTCTGGAAATAAGTTTAGATTCTGTGTTGATGATAACCTACCATCTACAAGCAGTTCAAATCATGAGGTCAGCCCTTGGTATATTATTGATTGGGTCGGTTGGAAATTGATTTCTTGGGATATGGATGTTGATGGTACAGGAGAATGGATCGGCGATGGTAATTTAAACGGAAATATGAGATTTGATAGTTTCCAATTGAGCTTTACAGAGGGCCAATCACAATTTGGAAGTATCTATATCGACGATCTAAGTATTATCAATAATATAGATCTCTCTACTACAGGTGTTAATGACCATCCTTCACAAATAAGCCTTGGCAAGAATTTTCCTAATCCTTTTAATATGTCAACAGAAATATCATTTACTGTCGATAAAGAGCGCACTGTTCAATTGTTCATTTACGATCTTATTGGAAACAAGATCGCAGAGCTTGTAAAAGATACCTTTATTCCTGGTCAACATAGAATTCGATGGAATGGGACAAATCAATACGGTAATGATGTATCGTCTGGTATATACATATATACTATCGTATCAAATGATCATAAAGAATCAAGACGTATGATATTAATAAAATAACTATATACTGAAAAATAGGAGTAGGTTATTCACTGGGTAGATAGTTTAATAATATTGATCTTTTTAGCAGGGCTTATTGGTTTTGGGTGGTACCAGAGTCTTCAAAATAAGACAACATCAGATTACTTCTTAGGTAATAAAAGTCTACCTTGGGTCGTTGCCATGTTTTCTATTGTTGCAACAGAAACATCAGTACTTACCTTCATCAGTATCCCTGGTATTGCTTATCGAGGAAATTGGTTCTTTCTGCAACTAGCATTTGGATATATCTTAGGCAGGATACTGGTATCTATCTTTTTTCTTCCAAAATATTTTTCATCAGGTATTACATCCATTTATGAGATATTAGGAGAAAGGTTTGATAAGGATATCCAAAAAATAGCATCAGGCGTTTTTCTTTTGACGCGTATTCTTGCTGATGGCATCAGATTTTTAGCTACGGCAGTAATTGTACAAGTTGTTACAGGGTGGTCCCTTCCTGTTTCAGTTCTTTTAATTGGAGTTGTAACGCTGATCTATTCAGCACTGGGAGGTATCAGGACAATTGTATGGGTAGATAGTTTTCAATTTGTCCTATATCTTTTGGGAGGTCTGATTTCCATTATATATATTCTCCTTCATTCAGATAATTCTGCCTTAGCTATCATCTCAGACCTAAATGGAGCTGAAAAAACAAAGATCTTTAATTTTTCTGGTGAATTATTCAAAGACCCCTATTTTTTCATAAGTGCGGTGATTGGAGGTATGTTCCTTTCTTTTTCATCACATGGTGTTGATCATATGATGGTTCAGAGGGTGCTAGGAACAAAAGATCTAAGGTCAGGACAAAAAGCCATGATCGGAAGTGGCATATTTGTCATGCTTCAATTTGGAATATTCTTACTAGCTGGCTCACTTATATTCCATTTTTTTGATGGTATACCTTTACAAAAAGATAGAGAATTCTCTAGTTTTATCGTAGATCATTTGCCGATAGGTCTCCGCGGATTATTACTTGCTGGTATATTTTCGGCAGCCATGTCAACTCTTAGCTCTTCTATCAATTCTTTGGCATCTTCAACCATTGTCGATTGGTTTGGCGGAAGGTCATCAATAAAAACCTCAAGAATCGTCAGTTTATTCTGGGCAATAGTTCTTATTAGCATTGCACTTATTTTTGATGAGAGTGATTCGGCAATAGTAATTATTGGTCTTCAGATCGCATCCTTTACATATGGCGGTCTACTTGGGTTATTTTTATTGACCAAGATAAATAGAAAGTTCAACTCAATAAGTTTAATCACTGGATTGATATCGAGCTTTTTGATAGTCTTTTATTTAAAGCAAGTGGGTTTGGCCTGGACCTGGTTCATAATGATATCAGTGGTGGTGAATATATGTGTTACTATTTTTATCGATCTTTTTATTAAAAATCTTTACTCCAGAACTTTTATTTTCTTCATTCTTACAATTACTTTTATCCTAGGAACCATTTCATTTTTCAAATCTTCAGTAGAGCATGACAAATCTATAGATTCCAAGATACTAACAGAACTACTACATAAGCTTGATGCAAAATATCATACTATTATAACTCAGCCTGAAAGATATAGAGCTCAAATTATCTATACACAAATAGATAGAGATATCAATAACCTTCCAAAATTTACTGAGCATACATTCGGATTCAATCCTAACAGTTATTTCTATCCCGCGAGTACGATCAAATTACCCATAGCAGCTCTTGCACTTGAAAAACTGAATACAATAGAAAATATAGATAAAGATACGCACCTTAATATTTTACCAGGACCAGATAAATTAACTGGTGTTATAAACGACTCGTCATCAGAGGATGGTTATGCAACCATAGGTCATTATATACATAAATTGCTCATTGTATCAGATAACGAATCATATAACAGACTTTATGAATTCCTAGGACGTGACCATATTAATCGACGACTATGGGAACTTGGTCATATACAAACACGAATCAGACACAGACTCAATTTACAGCTCTCAATTAATGAAAATAGATATACAAATGGATTTCAATTCTATAAAGATTCCTTAATGGTTTATGAACAACCCAGGCAAATTTCAGACCTGCATCTTGACATCCCTTTCAATGATTATTTGATCGGTAATTCTCATTATTTTAAGAATAAAAAATTCGACAGATCCATGGATTTTTCTAATAAGAATTTCATGAACTTGCTTGATCAACATCACTTTTTAATCAAACTTATGTTTCCTGAGATATCAAACTCAAAAACCCAACTCAACCTTACAAGATCAGATTATGACTTTATCAGAGATAAGATGTCAGCTCTACCAAGAGAGAGTGAGTCCCCAAGGTATGATGAAAGCTATTATGATAGTTATTGTAAGTTCTTTTTATATGGCAACAGTAGAGAAGCGATACCTGATCAAGTAAGTATATTTAATAAATCCGGATTGGCATATGGTTTTCTTTTAGATAATGCATATATTGTTGATATCGATAATAAGATCGAATTTTTTCTAAGCGCAGTTGTGTATGGGAATAGTAATGGAATATTAAATGATGATTCATATGATTATGATTCCCTTACCATTCCATTTTTGGCTGATTTAGGCAAGGCTGTTTATGAATATGAATTGGAAAGGAATAAAGAGTTTGCACCAGACTTCACTTATTTAAGCAAGCTTGAATCATTATAACTCAATGATCTTGAATATTTTATGAAAAAGAATATACCACCTATTTTATTATTTATTTTCAGCTTGCTATCAACAGTTTTTATTATTTCATGCGAAGATAATGAAAAAATAGCAAATAGTGATCAGGATCAGGACACAATCGCTGTTGTTGATACAGTTCGATTTGGAGACCTGACTACCCTTTTTGAAAATAGATGTTATCACTGTCATAGTGAACCCGAATATAGCTTTTACGCTCTTAACTTGGATACTTACGAGAATACAATGTTAGGCAGTCAGCATGGTCCTATTGTTGTACCATTTGAACCAGAACAGAGTCTGTTATATACCAAGTGTTCTGGAGAACATACTGAAGGTGAAAGAATGCCTCAAGATGATCTGAACTTTTTTGATGATAAGCCTGAAAAGCTCCAATTGATCTATGATTGGATCCATTTTGGGTGTTTAGAATGAGATAGAATTATTTAATTCTATTGATTTAGAATACGTCTTATAAAGAGAAATGACTCTAATCTTCCCTTATTGAATTCTGGAGACGCTTTATCGAGTGAGTTGATGCCCACTTTACCACCTTGGTGTATAAAATCCTTTTGACCCAAGCTTATACCAACATGGGTTACTCTATTTTCCCTTCCAAAAAATAGCAGATCACCTGGTAAAATGTTTGACCAATCCTGAGATGGAAGTATAGGGGTCCCAATCANTGCTTGCTGCCTAGCATCCCTTGGNATCTGAATATTATTTGCTTTGAAAACTGTTTGAGTGAACCCTGAACAGTCATTTCCTTTTGTAGAATTCCCTCCCCAAAGATATGGGGTTCCCATCATTCTTTTAGCGTCCGAAATGATATCACCAGGGTGAATATTATTTTGATTTTTTGTATTAAAATATCTCAGGGATTTGCTTTTGAGATAGCCCTTTCGTCCATCAGGTAAATATATCAGCGACCAATCATTATCATACGTTTCACTGATAACAATATTATTCAATACAATGTCTGATACTGGCAAGCTATTATTATCTGGTTCTGAACGAATGAGGTTTTGCAAACCAGTAAAAGATTTATCTGCTTTTTCTTGCCAGTTATTTTTACCTGATTCATTAGTGACAAAAAGACCTGACTTATTTATCCAACCTACATAATCATAATGCGTTTGGACTAGATACCACCCATTATCATTTTTGAGTAACCTAACAACATTTCCCATAATTGCCTGATCGACCATTTGACTTGAATGTCTTGGTTCTTCTCTCATTGGAGTAACGCTTACGTTCACAATTCCAAAAACTTTATCATTTANAGCTGGGTCGGGCAGTAATANAAAATTATTTTTTACGTTATTATTCTTAAATAAGGAATCTTTTAATCTTAAAATACTTTGATATGCAGTTGGATCAGTGGTCTCGCCTTGAATGATCCATTTATTATCGATCTTATCAATATTTGCTGAAAAGACGGCCAATGAACCATCATTTATATATTTTTTTCTTATTTGATCTTTTCTTGAATCAAAATTGGATATACGTTTAGTATGGTTGGAGCAATTAAGAGTAATAAAAATAATTGGTAAAAAAAGTACAAGACTCCAAAAGTGTGTTTGAATACGTATTTTATTCATAANGTCATTCTACGATCTTGTACTTATTTTTGGTTTCATTATATGAGAATGCATCAAAGTGCCACCACTCAGAATCTATTGTAGAAAAACCAGCTTTTGTCATTACCTCACGTAATATTCTTCTATTTCCTATCTGCTTATCTGTCAACTTCCCAAGAGCTAGAAGAGAATCTTCTAGTGCTGGAAATGCTAGCTCTCCAAAATGATCATAATTTGTTCCCATATCAAGTTCTAGACCATTTTCTAAGGAAAGGGTAAGGTCTACTGCTGCGCCATAATTATGTATCGATCCTTTTTNCGGATCAGCAACAAATTGCGTNCGCTCACTTAAAGNAATAGTATCTAGTGCATCCCAAAGTTNCTTTTGGACACTCCGGGTTCGCAAACCATCAAAAACAAGTAACCGCAGTTCTGGGTNNGATTCTTTTAAGTGCTTATTTGCAAGGCAAAGCATTTCAGCTGGNTCTTTTCTTAAAAAACANTCTTCAAGATCNCCATATATATCCTTTTTTAGAAAATTATTTTTTGATGAATATCTAAGATCGACCATTATGGTTGGATCAAGTTCCTGAATATTTACAACCTCAATTTCATGATNATGGATTGAGGAAGCGATCGACTGAGCAAAGAATAATTGGCAGAAGAAAACGGCACTCAATACTCCAACTAGATCTGCGATCAAACCGGCTGCAAGTGCATGCCTGGTCTTTCTAATACCTACAGANCCAAAATAAACTGCGAGCACATAAAATGTTGTTTCAGTTGATCCAAACATAGTGGCTCCGATCTTTGCTATCAAAGAATCCGGTCCATGTTCATTGATCAGGTCTGTCAAAAGTCCAAGGGACCCACTACCAGAAAGAGGACGCATTAGGGCTAGAGGGAGGTTCTCAGGAGGGAAACCTATGTATTGTAATAAAGGAGCCATTGTAGTTAATAAAATTTCTAAGGCACCAGAAGCTCTGAACATACCAATTGCCACCAATATCGCCACCAAATATGGAATAATTCGTACTGCTATATCAAAACCATCCTTTGCACCGTCAACAAATGATTCATATACCTTTACTTTCTTAAAAACAAGACCATAAAATGGTATCATGACCAACATTAAAGGAATGATATACCTAGAAAGTTCGTTTGTGAATATCACAATATTATCGATCATGTTCGTTCCTTGNTGGCATTTCAAAACGTTTCAATTTTTCTAAAAACCTAACAGTAATAATTGCTGTAATGGTTGATAAACCTGTAGCAAGGATGGTAGTAATAAATATCTGATTNGCTGCCGCACCCATAAGTGCAACAACGGTAGCGGGCAATATAAGTTGAACACTGGATGTATTGATCGCTAGGAAAGTACACATCGCATTTGTAGCNGTATCTTTCTCTGGATTCAATTCTTGCAACTCCTCCATGGCTTTAAGTCCTAAAGGTGTTGCTGCATTGCCAAGACCAAGTAAGTTTGCTGCCATATTCAATATGATCGAACCAATAGCAGGGTGGTCTTCAGGCACATCTGGGAANAGCCGGATCGTGATCGGACGAATGGCNCGTGCAATAATTCGTATCAGACCTGATTCTTCTGCGATCTTCATTGTACCAAGCCATAGAGCCATGATTCCAATNAGACCGATGGCAATTTCAACAGCTGTCTTTGCCATATCGATCGCAGCCTGAGTCACTGCATCAATATTGCCAGTTAAAATCCCCACAATAACGGCAATAAACATCATTCCGAACCAAATATAGTTTAGCATTTAATTATTCATCTTTGNTTACCGCAGATTCAAGGATCGTTAGATAGGGTTTATGATCATTAGCATTTAATTCAGCTGGAATAGATATGGGTAGTGTAGCTTGGTATTTCCCATGCCCACAAGGATAGTTTGACACGATCGGTATTTCTAATTCTCCGCAGATATCCATGATTATTTCATCTGATGACTTACCAAAAGGGATATCTTCTTCCTTAANATCTTTTAATTCTCCAAANACTAGTCCCACTATTTTATCGAACATGCCAGCATTTTTCATATGTATGAGCATTCTTTCAAAAGAATATAAATATTCATTGATATCCTCAAGAAATAGGATGACGCCATCTGTGTTTATATTGTCCTNAGTCCCAAGTCGATTGATCAGTAGTGTCATATTCCCGCCCCATAATGGTCCTTTTCCAGCTCCCGATTTTAGAATATGTGCAGGCGNTTCCTTTGGCGTATCAATTATCATATCTGAAGTNCCACTTAGTACCTGTTGCATGATCCTCATATTGAAATCAATTGGACCATTTTTGTTACTTACCAGCATCGGACCATGGTAACTGACCATTTTGGTCTTTTGTGTAATTGAGTTCAAACATGCTGTTATATCACTAAAGCCCATAAAGATCTTTGGATTATCTTTAATGAGTTCATAATCAAGCAGTGGTAATACCTTATTACAGCCATATCCACCACGAGCGCAAAAGATAGCATCTATAGATGGGTCAGCAAACATAGCATTAATATCTTTTGCACGTTCTTCTGGGCTTCCAGCAAATGGTCCATTTTTCAATTTATTNCTNGNNCCAAGTTTTATCCTATAACCCATATCAGAGTAATATTTTGNGGTTTTGTTCAAGACATCCCCATTTAACCAGTAAGACGGACTTACAATACCGATCTTTGAGTTTTGCTTTAATTGTCTTGGTTTAATCATGTGCAAACAATTGAACTATTTTGTTCTGAAGTTGAATAGCTTGGTAAGAACTACCCGTATAACCACTTATCAGAATAGAGAATGCTAAGGGGCCATGTTTTGGCGAGAAGATATATCCAGACAAATTACTCACCCCTGATAGACCGCCTGTTTTTGCTCTGATAAGATTCCCCTCTTTTTCTAATCTTTTTTCCATGGTTCCATCTTTATTGCCTCCTGAAGCCAGGGTGGAGATGAAATCGTCTTTATATTTACTATTAAATGACCATTTCAAAAATCTTGTCAATTGATCTGGGCTAGTAAGGTTGTATCTAGATACACCAGAGCCGTCAACTAATCTTATTCTAGATGTATCAATACCGGCAGAATCAGAAAGTAATGTCTTTACACTGTCAAGTCCATCTTTCCAATTNCCCTCAATTTGATTACCTCTTCCTATTATTTTTATGAGTAATTCAGCTGTNAGGTTATCACTCTCATTCATTAAGTTTGTAGCTGAAGCGATCAGTGGGTCTGAGTAATGAATCGCTATAGTTTCNGACTCGTTGACCTTGGTCCCTCTTTTNATGTGGCCTACTTGGACTCCGTATTTGGCNAGGGATTCTTTNAANAGAGTACCTGTAAATAAAGTTGGNTCATGAANATTCCTTTGCAGTGTATCAATACTATCGCTNATTACTATNTCACCAGTTATTGAAAAATGGTTTGTTCTTCCTACCCAGTCTCGTTCGATCTTTAGTTTTTTTAACTCTGTATTNTTTTCAACCGTGGTCGTTTTATTTGATTGAGATATATACTCGGTTTTTGGAAAATGATCTATTCTAGCAGGTTCTCCTAGCTTTCCTGGTTCTATATGAAAATCAATGCAATTATCATTAACAGATAATGCTCCTATTGGTGCTGCATACCACCAGGATCCTTCATCCCACATCCATCCTTTTCCATAATACATTGAGTCCAAAAGAGTCGCATCCAGATATAGTGTATCAACATCTCCAATGATCTTTGCGGTGGTATTTGCAAGAGAGTCTAGATGCTCTATTGTAAGGTCAGGGTCTCCGCCACCCTTTAAGACAAGATCATTATTGTTTTTTAGAATAGTTGTTTTGAAAATATGGTCTCTACCTAAATAATGTAAAGCAGCTGCGCATGTATAAAGTTTATTATTACTTGCTGGCATAAATAATTTATTACTATTGAGTTCATACAATGTCTTATCATTTTCAACAGAAATGACCTTGATACCTAATGATACATCCAGATCAGACTCNGCAATAAGTTTATTTATTCTACTTTTTATAGATAGGATTCCTTTATTTGTCATTAGNGTTGAATGCGGAGCACAGGAGAAAAAGGAAATGGACGCGATTAAACCGATGTTGATGAATTTCATTGGGTTAATATTTGAGATTTTTTAAAAATGATTCAAGTAATACTGAGCTATAGGGCCTAGTTTTTTCAAAGTCCTTTGAGTTTACTCCGATNCTGGTTGCAAATGNNCTCGATGATTCAATNTGAGGTTGAAAACTCCATATTGGCAATTCCTTATGNACCATACCTTCNATCTTAACCATTTCACTTGTGGCTGATANTTCAAAATCTTTTGGAGATATCGTTACTCCCTCTTGATGAGAATAGACCAAAAAGTCATCTTGGGGTTCGATCAATAGATTATTCTCTAGAGTTTGAACCTTTCTGATNCCCCTTTTTTTTGTAGTATCCCANAGATAGTCAACTTTCCCNCCAAATAAATGAGCNAGGAATTGGTGTCCAAAGCAAATNCCNAGTATTGGTAATTGTTTTTCAATTGCCTTNANGATCACTTTTTCAATATCCTTCATCCATTCGTATTGGTCATTTACTGATGCAGCACTGCCCATCAGGATTATACCACGGGTATTTTTTAATTCTATAAGCATAGAGTCTGGAGAGTGTATAGCAGGCAAGTGGTAGGTTGCCTTTAAAGGCGACTTAGCAACGATCCCATTAAAAGATTCTATTTCAGGAACCTCTAATGCGGGGTCAATGACCATTAAGTTTTGAGAATCCATGATAAAAGATAAATATTTTCTATTTATTAATTTTAAAATCTTTTTGATTATAATTATATTGATAACTATTCATAATCCATTCAAATGAAAAACTTATTCATATTTCTCCAACTAATTCTTTTCCTCTATGGTCAAACAGGAAAAATTACTGGGAATATTAAAGACTCTGCCTCTAATGAACCTCTTGTCGGTGTAAGTGTCATCGTAATGGGAAAGGGTATAGGTGCAGATACGGATCAAGATGGGAGGTATAGCATTATTAATGTTCCTATCGGGAAATATGATATAAAAACATCCATAATTGGTTACGCATCTGTAAAGGTCACAGGTCTCTTGGTCAGTTCTGGCAGGACAACAGAACAAAATTTTTCATTGGACCAGGAAACAATAGAAGGTGAAGAGGTCACGGTTCTTGCTGAAAGACCACTCATTTTTAAAGATCTGACCTCTACACAGAAGATCACAACATCAGAGGAAATCCTAAGTATGCCAGTAGAATCCTTCCTTGGTGTTTTAACAACTCAAGCAGGAGTAAATGTTGGAGCCGGTGGTGAGTTGCACATACGTGGAGGTCGAAGTAATGAAGTGGGTTATTACATTGATGGTATATCTGTAAGCAATCCCTTTTTCACAAATAGCTTATCTGTTAATGTTTCTAATAAGGCCCTAAGCGAGCTCAAGGTTGTAAGCGGTGGGTTTAATGCTGAATTTGGTAATGCAATGAGTGGAATAGTAAATCTGCAGATAAAGGAGGGAAGAGAGAATTACGAAAGTAGCGTATCATTCTATACTGGTGATCGTTATTCCAACGATACAGAATTATATCCAAAGATAAACGAGTTTGAACTATTAAATAGAAAAACTCTTGAAGGCTACTTTAGNGGGCCAGTTCCATTTTTTCGAAAAAAACTNACATTTAATTCNAGCTTAAGATACTCCTCACANGATGGATATCTCTTTGGGGTCAGGGAGCACNATGTACAGGACCATGCAAATTTTTTCTCTGATGATTGGTATATTGAAATGGGAGGGGATGGTGATACTATTTCCATGAACCCNAGTAAAAACCTTAATTCACTNCTAAAACTTACTTACAGGGCTACACCTCGATTAAAATTCTCTGCACAGTACCTTGGCTCTAATGGNGAAAGTCAGTCCTATGTACACTNTTATAAATATAACCCAGATGGACGTTCAAGGTCACTATCCAATAACCATAATATCTCAATGAAGATCAATCATGCAATTGGAAAGAAAACATTTTATGAAGCACACGTCTTCACAAATCGAACAGATTATGGCTCATTTCAGTTCAAGCCATTAGACCTCGATAATGCCATCCCATACGCAAGTGGTAGTAGTTTTGGTAGCGATGAAGATGTACTTCTATTCATAGAGGACCCAGGTCAGTACTTGGTCGGAGATCAAACGATCAATATCTTGAATGAAGATACGTATATACTACCCAATTCAAATTATGCATCTTCTCAAAATATTCTAGGCGCTCCAAGNAGCCCTACTTTTTCTTTTGGCGGGTCTAATAGAGGACATACATATCGTTATTCTCTATCATACGGTGGAAAATTTGACATTACATCACAGGTCAACAGTCGTCATGAGATCAAAGCAGGTATACAATATAGAATAGATAATCTGAATGAAAGGATATTCAGCATCCTATATGATGATAATACATATAGAATTCCAACTATCGCTCCAGAGAATGCATCTCCTTCCCACAGTTATTATTCTGAAAATGCTCTATTCTTTAGTGGTTACATCCAAGACAAGCTTGAATACCAAAGTTTTATAATGAATCTAGGATTGCGATATGATTCGTTCGANCCTCAAAGTACACATATTGACAGTCTTTTAAATCCTGAACATGGTTTAGTAAAGAGTACAAAGAAAAATATGATATCTCCACGGATCGGTGTTGCCTATCCNATNACAGATGAGGGTATACTTCATTTTTCATATGGTCATTTTTACCAGATGCCAACAATGAGAAATCTTTTCTTAAAAAATATTTTTGGAGCTGGATTATCACCAACCATAGGATANAGTGACCTCAAACCNCAAAAAACAGTTATGTATGAATTTGGTTTACAGCAACAATTAAGTAGATATATAGCAATAAATGGTAGTCTTTTCTATAAGGATATTAGAGATTTGTTAGCGCTACAGACCATTAACTATAATTCTCCTACATATGGTCCTTCATCTTATGCAGTTTATTTAAATAAAGATTATTCAATGGTGAAGGGAATTACCCTCAGTTTAACAAAGAGACGTGACCCAAAAACAAAAACATCTGCGTTTATAGATTATTCTTTCCAAATGACAGAAGGTAATAGTGTAACGAGTGGATCATTTTATTTTAATGCTTTAACGGGTGATGAAGAAGAAAAGAAGATCGTACCACTAAGTTGGGATCAAAGCCATGTATTTAACACAACACTATCTATTACCGAGCCTGGCATAAATGGTTGGGGCTTAAGNNTGATTGGAAAATTAAGTACNGGATGGCCTTANACACCTAANATTCCATTTGCGGGATATGTACCATTACCAAATAGTGATCGTAAACCATTTCAAAGATCATTAGATATGAGGATCTATAAGAATTTATCATTGATGAATATTGGTTTTGAATTCTTCATGAAGGTCTATAATGTATTAGACCTACGAAATGAAAGATATGTCTTTACAGACACTGGTCGATCGGAATACACTTTTATCAATCGCTCACTCCANGAGACAGATGGTTTTAAAGCTCACTATGGTGAGCCTGGAGTCCATACATGGGAAGAATANTTTACACGACCTGATTATTTTTCTCCGCCTAGATTGTTAACATTTGGNTTGAGTGTTGATCTATGATAAANAATAATAGATCTTTAATAGTTGTTCTGCTACTGCATGGTCTGTTTTTTTCAGGACTTATTGCTGGACCGTTATCAATAAAGAAAAACAAATATCCAAATGGTCCACAAAAAGACTGGAGCCAAAGGCAGTTTGCAAAATACTATAGAACGATCGATAGATATTCAAAGAGGNCTGCAGATTCAGATGACCAGATACTTAGAAGGCAAGATGCNATAATATCAGGTAACAANATAACGACGCANATCTGGAATTATGGTTCTATATCTGAACCNGGGAACAGGGTAACAGATATTATTTGGGAAGGCCTAGGCTATGGATATGAATTCGGCCCATTTATCTGTGCAGAAGTTCCTCTGTTGTCAAATAACCATCCTGATGCATATCCAAAAGTTGAAAATGGAGATACGACCTGGTATGCTAGGGTGATNAGTGATGGACTTGTTACGGACCCTGAAAGATCACCAGATGGATCGGAATATTGGACCTGGGAACCNTTAGCATACAGCGATGAAGGTTTATATTTTGCTAATCCTGATTATGATAAGATTCCTACTGCTAGTGATATAGATCGAGATTTTGATGGTAAGCCGGATAGTTGGTCCAATGATTGGTATAATCCTAACCTCAAAGAATTTGTTTGGCCTGGAGATCTAAGACAAGGTGCATCGAATGCCGATGAAGAAGCATTCTTTGTTTGTGATGATAGAAAGAATAAAGAATTCGATTACTATCCGTTTCCTGATGACTCATCACGTAAGGGACTAGGCCTACAGGTAGAGTATCGATATTATCAGTGGGCGAATCCTTTAGCAGAGGATATTATTTTTTTAATATATAAAATAACCAACAAAAGTCCCAAAGATCTAAATGATGTTATTTTTGGCATGTGGGGNGATCCACATATTGGAGGACCTAGCGATTGGAGCGATGATCTATCATATTTTGATCAAGATATCAACATGGTATATTGCTGGGATGAGGATGGAAGCGCCAGCGGCAGTGCAAATAACCCTGGGTATTTTGGCTATAAATTTCTTGAAAGTCCTGGAAATCCATATGATCAGATAGATAANGATGGAGATGGCATGATAGATGAAAGCAGAAGTAATGGGATTGATGATGATAATGACTGGAATCCAGAAAAAGATGATATTGGTGTAGATGGGGTTCCTAATACAGGTGATATGGGTGAAGGCGATGGTATCCCTACTGCAGGTGACCAGTATGATATTAGACAGCCTGGCGAACCCAATTTTGAATGGACCGANCTAGATGAGTCTGATATGGTTGGATTAACTGGATTTACNTCACCACCNTTTTCTGGTACCACTATTGCTGANGACCAGCGGGTCTTTGATGATTTTTTACAACCTGGTGTTTTTGATTCAGCGAATGCGACCCAGTCAGGCGACTATGTCTTTATATACAGTTCAGGNCCTATCTCNCTACCGGCAGGTGAAACACGACGTTTTTCTATAGCCTTATTAATTGGTGAAGACTATGATGACCTAACGCTTAATGCTATTACTTCTCAGGATATCTATGAAAGAAATTATCAGTTTGCAAAACCACCAGATAAGCCAACGGTCACAGCCATACCTGGTGACGAACGCGTTACACTATATTGGGATCATATAGCAGAAGAGTCATTAGATCCAATTTCTGAGGAGTATGATTTTGAAGGATATGTTATTTATAGAAGTACCCACCCGCAGTTTTTAGACCAGCAGACCATTACTGATGCAAATGGGTCAAAGTTCTTATTTGAACCATTAAAGATGTATAATGGTGCACCTGCTCGTTTTGATCTGGATAATGATTATTATGGTATGAGTGAAATAGTATATCCAGGAAGAGGCGCCTATTATACTCTAGGCGATAATACTGGTTTGGTACATTCTTATATTGACTCTAATAATGTATTAAATGGACAATCCTATTATTATGCGGTTGTATCCTATGACCATGGTTCTAGAGAGTTGGAGATTCCTCCAAGTGAATGCTCTAAAACCATTACATTGAATCCCACAACAAATGAACTAATTACGGACATTAACACCGTACGGGTCGTACCGAGTTCCCCTGCTATAGGAGTTGTAAACGGTACTATACAGAATAATGAGATCATTCATAAAACTGGAGTGACAACAGCTAAGATCTTTTTAGACATAGTTGACCCATATAGTTTACAGNATNACAATCAATTTGAAATAACATTTCGAGAATCGCCCACTCGGTATAGTATAAAAGATCTTATGCTTATAGNNGAATCAGTCACTATATCTATTGAGCAATACAGAAAACTATTACATGGGAATATTGACCTTGGATCAGTTGCCGTCAATGATGAAAGTGGTAATACTTATTTTATTAATGATGATTTTGAATTGCTANATACGACAGGAAAAATAAAGGGAATTGATGGAGGAGGTATNATCGATGGCAACACNTATACCGTGTCNTATTTGTATTACCCAATTATCAATAGNGAGGCCATTGACCTTGAATTAACAAATCCAATTGTAGATGGAGTAAAAATAACTGCTAAAGATGTGGTCTTAGCTTTGAATGAAGAAAATACAAAATGGTCTCCAACTTCATCCTGCACGTGGGAACCGGAGGTGATTCCTTTTAATGGTGCAGATCAATTCATGTATCCAGGTGCCTATGAAGTACGATTTTTTAATGAGATAGTTGATACAAGTAGTANCTCGCTTCATCCTAGCTTTGGGAATTCAAGAATGAATTTTGAAGTCTGGGATGTAACACCAGGAAGAGTACCATTTAAAGAAGAGGTTACTATCATTGAGGAAGGTGACGACCCCGATAGCCTGTGGTCTCCAGGAGATAGAGCGATTATTATGGATGGTCAGCCTTTAGGCGGAAAATGGGANTTCACATTTTTCTTACCTGATAGCGGGGATACGATAGCTGCGAGCGAGGGCGATATATTTTTTATAGATACTCATCGACCATTTGCAGCAAGTGATACGATGATCTATACAACACTAGCAACGCAATATGATAAGACAGTTGCATCNTCAAAGCTAGATAGTATCTATGTTGTTCCTAACCCCTATGTTGTCACAAATGTATTAGAGCAGTTAGATCTTCAGAGTCCAATGGATCGAGGTCCTAGAAANATCTATTTCACTAATCTTCCAAAAGAATGTACGATCACAATATATACTGTAAATGGAGAATTGGTAGAAACCATTAAGCATGACTCAGANATAGATAATAGNCAAGAGCATTGGGACCTGACCACAAAAGACAACTTTCCTCTAGCTTATGGTGTTTACCTTTATCATGTAGACGCCCCTGGAATTGGAGAAAAATTAGGGCGATTTGCGGTGATCAAATGAAATATGCTCTGATCATTTTAACCTATGCTATCAGCATTTGTTCAGCACAGTTTGGTAATAACCAATCCATGAGCAAAACGGGAACTACGGTTGCTCAGTTCTTAAAAATAGGGATGGATGCGAGAAGTTCTGGAATGGGTGGTGCTGTTGCTGGTCAAAAAGCTATTTTGAGTGGCATTTATTGGAACCCTGCTAGTATTGCAGGCCATAAAGGTATCGGCGTCCAGTTTGGCTCATATGATTGGTTGGTTGCAATGAAATATCAATTTGCAATTGTTGGTATCGACCTAGGAGAAAAAGGTGTAATTGGGTTGAGTGTGATAAACCTCTCTTCACCAGATGATCTTGTCCGTACTGTTTCAGAACCNCATGGCACAGGTGAAAAATTTTCAACAAATGATCTCTCTGCAGGTTTTACCTATTCAAAAATGTTAACAGACCGTTTTTCTCTTGGTGGTTCCTTTAAATATATCCAACAGAATATTTGGCACTCCACTGCTAGAACATTTGCCGTTGATATAGGGACACTTTTTGAGACCCCGTTTTATGGTACAAGGCTAGGCGTTTCAATAAGTAATTATGGTGGTAAAATGAGGATGGAGGGAAGAGANCAGAAGATCAGTGTTGACCCAGATCAGGATAATCAAGGTAATGTAGAATTTGTTAATGCGGTTTATGAAACGGAATATTTTCCTCTGCCATTATTTTTTCGAGTGGGTTTATCTGGTGAATTTATAAAAACAGAATCGNTTACATTGGCCTATGGCGTAGATGCACTCCATCCAAATGATAATACNGAATACTTGAATTTTGGATTAGAATTAGATTATCGGAAATTAATTTTTATAAGAGGAGGTTTGCCGTCGTTTTACAAGCAGGATAAAATTGAAGGACCTTCTTTTGGTATAGGCATGAATTATTTAATAAATCGTACTTCTACATTATTAACTATTGATTATTCATTATCTGATTATGGACCGTTGGGTGAGATCAAGCGATTAAATATTAGCTTTAATTTTTAATCACTATGATATTAAGAGCATATTCTGTTATATATAAATTTAAACTTCTTCATTATCTCTTTCTTTTTTTAACATTATTAACTGGCCAAACAGGGACCTGGATCGAATTGCCCAATGCACCAGTAGTGACAAGATTTAATGATATTCAATTTTTAAGCGAGAACCTAGGTTGGGCAGTCAATGGTTGGGGGCAAATATATCATACACCAGATGGCGGTGATAGTTGGGAATTACAATTTGAACAATCTGAAACACATTTTCGCTCTGTTGGATTTTTTGATGAGTTAAATGGTTGGGCTGGTAATGTAGGTGATGGTGAATTTGGTGCAACTGATATCATAAATCTGTATCATACTTCAGACGGAGGTTCTTCCTGGATGCCTTTCGATGATTTTATAGGTCCTTCTCCTCAGGGTTTATGCGGTATACAGGTCATCAATGATACGGTCATGTGTGCGGTTGGGCGCGTTCGAGGTCCAGCATTCTTTACTAAAACAATGGATAGGGGTGAAACCTGGATATCCTATGATTTTGATCAATATGTTTCAGTTGCAGGTTTAATAGATCTACATTTTTTTAATCCTGATACTGGATTTATTGTTGGGTTAACCAATACTGATCATGAGGATTCAAGGGGCATTGTTTTAAAGACCACTGATGGTGGTGAGACCTGGATGCCCTCATTCATAACATCTAGGTCGGGCGAGTGGGCATGGAAGGTTGATTTTCCATCAGATAGCGTAGGGTATGTTTCCTTACAGCGAAATTATGAGTCTCCCATATACTTTCTAAAAACTATAGATGGTGGTGAGACCTGGAATGAAATGCTATTTATGAATGATTATTACTTTATCCAAGGTATTGGTTTCATAAACGATACCTTGGGTTGGATGGGAGGAAATAGTAGTCTGCCAACTTATGTAACATCAGATGGTGGTGAGACCTGGAATTCTGCAGGGTTTGGAAGCCGTGTAAATCGCCTTGACTTTATAGATCAAAATATTGGTTATGCATGTGGGCAAACTATATATAAATACACTGATGCCCTGAGTATTGAAAATGAGGAGATTGTATACTCTATCCTACCAGATACACCTGTCATCAATTACCCTAATCCGTTTAATCCATCCACAACTATTGTAACATATATTCCAGAATCAGGATTGTTGCAGGTCTCAGTTATTGATATTCTTGGAAGAAATATAAGAATGCTATATAATGACATGATATATGAAGGAGAATCATGGAAAAAGATTGTTTGGGATGGTTTAGATAACAATAGAAGGGCAGTGCCTGGAGGAGTTTATTTTTGCCAGATCAAGAATGGACAGTCATCGATGAATCATAAAATGATCTTGCTAAAATAATTATCAATACACCTCACATTTTGAAAATAGGTCCTCAATTGATTCACGTTCTCTTATTAAAGTTGATTTATCACCATCTAAAAGAATTTCTGCTACTTTAGGTCTTGTGCAGAATTGGTGGGACATGGTAAAGCCATAGGCGCCTACATCCATAATAGCCACAAGATCACCTTCGTCTATATCTGTGAATTTTCTGTCAATTGCTAATCGGTCAGTATTCTCACATATTCGTCCGGTGAAATCAACAGTCTGAGTTGTTTCTGCTTCAGGATATCCTATCTTATATATACGATGATGTGCATTATATAGTGCAGGGCGCATCAGTGTTTCCATTCCCGCATCAAGGCCTATAAATTTTTTATAACTATTTTTAATTCCAGTAACCTTTGATATTAAAATACCTGTATTCCCTACCACAGACTTTCCTGGTTCTATCCAGAGCTCAGGTTTATCAAATCCATTATAGAACGAATGAAAGACCTTACTTACATCATGAAACACTTTATTAAAATCCAATGATATTTCATCATCACTATAAGGGATGCCATATCCACCACCAAGGCTTATATGATGAAAATCTATTTTTAATTCTTTATTGATCAATTCAACTGTTTTTAGTATCTCTTTCATAAGCTTTGGAAAATATTCGTGATCTAAAACACCTGATCCGGTCATACACTGTATACCAAAATTTTCAATGCCGCTATCCTTTGCCATTTTATATGCATCAAGGATAGCGTGCTTAGGAACACCAAATTTTGAATTTTTACCACCAGTTACGACCTGCGAGAAAGCACCTTTTCCAAATCCTGGATTTAACCTAAATGAAATTTCTTTTGGTATCCCGATCTTTTTTAAACGTTTGAAAGACGTTATATCATCTAGATTGATATGTGCTTTTTGTTCAAAAGCTATTTCTAGATCTTCTTGAGACTCATAATTACCAGTAAAAATGCAATCATTACTTGATATACCTGCAAGTTTTGCAGCATACAATTCTCCTGGGCTTGAACAGTCTGCTCCTAGACTTGGGATTTCTGATTTAAGCACCCTTATAATATTTGGATTGCTATTGGCTTTAATGGTGTAACAAATATGGAAATCATCAAAATTACTGGCTAGAGCTGAATGTATTTTCTTTATGTTTTTTATCAACTGGTTCTTATCATAAATATATAGTGGAGTACCATATTCTTTAGCTAGAGAGTTGAATAGGGGTTTATTGTTGATCAGTTCTTTTAGAGGATGAGACATGCTTATAATGAAATTATATCTATAAAATTTTTTATAAAAATCATTAGTGATCTAATTGCCAAATGATAACTATACTATATTACTAATATTTATAAATTTAGACTTACCAATTAATCAAAGATCATTGTATTATAAATTTTTCTTAGCAATTTTATTTGTGTATAGCATTTCTGCTAATCAAAGCTCATATAAGTGGACCGAGTCTTTGCCTGATCCATGGACCTTATCTAATGAGCAGTTAGATCTCTATCTACCGCGTTTTCATAAGATGCATCCTGATTATCATGATCGACTCATTGCACTTAATCTATGGAGGGTCGGTACACCATATGGAATATTTTGTCTAGGTGAAGAGCAAGGAGTTGACACCGATCCAATTATTCGTTTTGANACNTCAGATTGNACTGTACATGTGTTGACNACTATNGCTNTNGCAGAAAGNNATNCATTTCAGCATGCAAAAGATGNGATGATCAATATTCATTACAAACCAGATCAGTATGGTACTAGTACTCCTAGTTATAGATCAAGATGGCATTTCACATCNGATCGTNTACTAAATCATCCTAACACAANNGATATTACATCNAANATNTCATCACCAAAGAATCTTGAAACTATTAATATTGAATTGAATAAAAANAAGAATGGGTCNCAATTNTTAGATTTAGGATGGACATCANTTGAATCAATAGATTACATTCCTATTGAAAAATTAAGTGATGATATNTTATCANACCTTCCTTCAATTTGCGGTGCAGCATTTGTAAAAAAAGATTATTTCAAAAATGGTATTGTCATTGCTCATGAAGGATATGTTTTGAACGGAAANGATNTAATTCATGCTTCATCGATTGAAAAAAAGACAGTTAANGTTGATTTATTTTCATATTTAAAAAAAGATGATAAAGCATTTCGTTTTGATGGAATTATGTTTTTTGATATNAGACAAAGAANAAAGTAATGAATACTAATATATCTAAAGTAGAAACTTCTTTTTTTAANACAAGTGATTTTGAACNCCAAAAAACAAAGATNCCATATATCAAGGTTAGTAATTACCCTGATCTGGGTTTAATTACTTCTTTAAGATTTTTAGAATGGGCCATTGAAAATCCNAAAGGTGTCATCAGTCTCCCAACTGGAAAGACACCTGAATATTTTATTAAGTGGACTCANTATATATTAAATAATTGGGAAAGTGATAAAGTGGNATCAATACGTTCTAATTATGGTCTTAGCTCAAAGAATAAACCTGACCTATCAAAATTNCATTTCATTCAGATAGATGAGTTTTATCCTCTTGAACCATCTCAGCATAATAGTTTTTCAAATTATGTAAAAAAATATTACTTGGAAGGTTTCAATATTTCAGAAGAAAAAGCATTATTGATTAATGCGGATGATATACCAATTTATAATGATCAACATTGGAGTCATATATTTCCAGATGGGCTGATCGATCTCGGTTTGCGTCATGCAGATCCATCCACTGATNTACAAAAAAAGCAACAAGAATCAATCTATCTTATTGATCAATGGTGCAACCAATATGAAGAGAAAATAAGAGNGTTAGGTGGCATAGGTTTCTTTCTTGGAGGNATTGGTCCAGATGGACATATTGCTTTNAATATAAGGGGCTCNGATCATAATTCTACCACACGATTAATGGAGACTAATTTTGAGACCCAGGCAGCAGCAGCAACAGATCTGGGTGGGATAGAGATNAGTAAAAATCGATTAGTGATTACTATTGGACTTGGAACCATAACTTANAATNAACATGCAACAGCGATAATTATTGCAGCTGGTGAAGCGAAAGCACCAATTGTTAAANTGTCTCTTGAGACTGAACAAGATGTTAGATACCCTGCAACGGCACTTCAAAAACTCAAAAATAGCAGGTTCTATATTACCGAAGGNGCTTCCAAAGCNTTAAGAGANACAAAAGAACATTATTGGCANNATGTTCCTTGGGATATAGAAAAAAAGCAAAATGCACTTTTANANCTTGCAAAGAAAAAAAATAAATATGGNAANAAACTATNATANGACNATCTAGTTAATGATCCNATNTGTAAAAATATNCCAGGNNNTNATGAACAAGACTGTNNNTNANATAATTNAAAGTNTAGATNNNAAAGTNCAGNTGGGNATTAAAACNGANACTAATCAAGTTTTTTACCACACGGGTCCACATCATGATGATATTATGCTTGGAATGATGCCTCACATAATTCATCTGGTTCGAGAACCAACGAATAAGCACATATTTGCAAATATGACATCAGGATTCACATCTGTTACAAATCATTTTTTGAAAACAATTATCCAAAATACCATAGACTTTTTAGATAATGGAAGAATTGAGATGACTGATTATGAAGATTTCTTTTCTAGTGGATATCTATTGAAATGGGATAAGGATGTATATCATTATCTAGATAAAATAGCCAATAATGATTCAATTGGTCAGTCAAGAGGGCTATCACATAGAGTGATTAGATCAATCGTTGAAATTTTCAATGTTAAAGATAAAAAGGAGCTGCGTGAACAGCTTGTTAGTATAGTTAGTGAACTTGAAAATTATTATGATGGAGAAAAGAACTCTTCTGAGATTCAAAAATTAAAAGGTATGATACGTGAATTTGAAGAAGAGCTGGTTTGGGCAAACTATGGAGTGAGAGTTAGAGATGTGCATCATTTAAGACTTGGTTTTTATAAAGGTGATATTTTTACAGAGCAGCCTCAGAAAAAACGAGATGTTACACCTATTTTAAATCAATTAAGAGACTTAGAGCCTACTGTCATTACATTAGCTATGGATCCAGAAGGTAGCGGTCCAGATACTCATTATAAAGTTCTACAAAGTATAGCGGAGGCAGTTCGACTGTGGAACGAAGAGGCTGACCTTTCAAACTTGAGGATATGGGGATATCGTAATGTCTGGTACCGATTTAATCTAGCAGAAGCAGATATAATCGTTCCGGTGACACTGAATTCAATGTCAATACTAAACTCTACTTTTATGAATTGTTACCTCAGTCAAAAGGATGCTTCATTTCCTAGTTACGAATATGATGGTCCGTTTTGCGAACTTTCCCAAAAAATATGGGTAGAGCAGCATCGTGATCTACAACTAATACTTGGTAGAGATTATTGGTATAGGAATAAGAACCCACATTTAAGGGCTGTTCATGGAGCAGTATACTTAAAAGAAATGAATGTAGAGGATTTTTTGAACTTTGCTAGGCGCATTGAGGATGCAATTGAAGGGTCGGAA
>NZXM01000070.1 GCA_002701965.1 Methanobacteriota archaeon
TTGAACTCTCATTCAGAGGACCAATTGAGAAATTTACAATGGTAGATGACTGACCTAGAACTGTGGTAAAATATGTCGATTGTGGGACACCATCCATTCGCAAAGTCGCATTTCCCAACCAGTCCACATCGCCAGTATTTTGCACGATTGCTAGGACCCAAGCGTGATCCCCATCTCTGAGAGTTAGATTCCCACTTCCCTGTAATGTACCTCCATCTACGGAATGAATTTCCCAAGCAGAACTGGACTCTATTACGAGATTGGCAGGAGAG
Source organism: Methanobacteriota archaeon (assembly GCA_002701965.1). Classification (GTDB taxonomy): domain Archaea; phylum Thermoplasmatota; class Poseidoniia; order Poseidoniales; family Thalassarchaeaceae; genus MGIIb-P. Next base: position 273 of record NZXM01000070.1, read on the forward strand.
AATTTTTGCACAAAGACCGTGATAACACTCACATTGTTTTCAAAATTGACCCCTACATCACCCCACAGTTGTACGGTCAATGAATGGACCCCGACTGGAACTGAAGAAATGTTAAACTGGTGATTTTCAAATTCACCATCCAACAGGTCAATTGTACGATTTTCGGAGGCCAATGGTGTATTGTCCTGAGCCGTGAATGTCATTTGAAGAAAACCATTGGAATCAGAGCCGTGGGCATACACGTCAACTGAGATGTTCACATCCCCTGACCCAACTTCTTGATCACCCTGAACTATGAAGGTATCTCCAGTCAGCAAAAGTCCACCTCCAGATGCTGAGACTGGAGGTAAATAGGCGAGGAGGAGAATGGCAAAAACAAGCCAAACTCTACTCACATGACCTTTGGTCATGGTGGTTCTTGTACGAGGGGGGTTCAAGACCCTTGCCTTATTTCCGCATGTGAATCGCTGAACCTTTATGCAGAACCCGCTGTTCCGCAACACGTTCTCCATGGACCTACAGGCGCTTTTGTCCCTCGAAGCCGAGGAATTGGCCAAGAAAATTCTCGAGCGGCGCCAGTTTCTCAGTGAGGCTTTGCCAGGTATCGAATCAAGGATGGCTTCAGATGCAGATGAATTGGCCCCAAAGGTGGAAAAATTGCGATTGGCTAGAGATGCCGCTTCGAACAAGGTTGCTGATTTGAAAAAACGTCGGAATGATGCACAATCAGAGGCACGAGTATTGCTACAAGAAAGTCGAAAACTCAGAGAAGTGATTGAAAAATCGGGTGGTATGAAAAACTTGGACCCGAAATGGGCGAAAGAGAAGTTGGAAGAACAACTCGAAGAAATTGAAGATCAAATCGAGAAAAAAGCACTTTCACTAAATGATGAGCGAAAATTGCTGTCAAAGCGAAAAGAATTGCTGAGAAAGAATGAAGATTGGCTGAATCAGAGAAAGAAAAACAACCCTGAAATCGCCGATTATGTGGAAGTAAGCAAGAAAATGAACAAATTATTCACACAGGCAAACAAATTACACCAAGAAATGTTGACCTATGTGGAAAAAAACGAGCCAGTTCATGCTGAATTTACCGAGATGCGTGGTGAATTGCGAAATTCAATGCGCCAAGTTGAGCGATCTCGTGCACTGATCAAGCAATCTGAATCAGCCATTCATTTCTGGAAAAATACACTGGAGAATGGATTCGATGAACTCCTAAAATCAGCCAACAATGTCGAAGAAGGTGGACCATCGAGTATTCGTCGACGCAGTGCCGATTTACCAATCGCCTCCAAAGATGTAAATCGAGGTGAAGAAGAATGACGTCCGTAAAAAAAGGACGTGGTCGTAAGCCCGTGCACAAGGATGGCCTATTCGATGACCTGCAGGACTTTTCTAAGGGAGAGATTTCAGAGAAAATCAGCTCCACCAAAGCAGGAATTGAAGCCGGTGAAAAGGAAATACAGCGGATGCAACAGGAGCGGGAAAGCGAAATCGCGCTTGTCCAGTCACTACGAACGATTCAAGAAACTACTCGCGGCAATAGCAAGGAACGAAATGAGCTACTCAATGAATTCAGAAAAATTCGTTCCAAAGCACAGAAAACCAAGGCTGAAAGAGATCAAATCAACCAAAATGTTCCACCTCCGCTCGAGATTATTGAGCAACGTCTTTCCGAAACACACCGGCGTCTAGCCACGATTCCAAATGATTTGTCAAAGATGCCAAATCGGGACCATGAAGTCAAGTTGTTTTCATTCTTCTTTGAACTCAAAGCGATGTATAGCAAAAAAGTTCGAGGTAACGAATTACATCAACAATACATTGATTTGCTGCGAAATCAAGATGAAAAACTGAAACAATTAGACAAGTTGCGTGATGAGCGAAAAGTCATCGCAGAGGAAGCACGTGAAGAAGATCCAGGGCAGAAGGCAAACCCAAAAGAGATCCGAAAACTCAACGATCGGATTGCTGAGATGCTCGATGCGATTAAGTTACAGCGCTCTGAATTGAAGAAGATGCGGAGAGAAAGAGGACGATTGGAAGCCTTCTCACGCATGCAAAAGAAATCAGATAAGCGCTCGAAAAGGTCGATTGGTATTCGAATTGAAGATGTGAAATCACGCGCGAGTAGTGGGGGGAACTTGACCATGGAAGACTTAGGTGCTTTACTCAACAGCGGTGGGTTACAATCATTGAATGAGCAATCCAAAGAGCAGGAGAAACAGAAAGCTGAAGCAGCAAAGAAACCAAAACGTCGTCAGGTGGGTGCTGCACGAGGCAGACGACGAACACTAAACACTGACGAACGTGAGCGAAGGCAACGGTGATGCTTTGGCAAACCTGCAATGGATTCAAAGCCCACCACTGAATCTTTGGAACCAGCANCGTTTGAAACGTGCGCAGAAGTTGATTTATGATACNACTGGAGAAATGTANGACACCAAACGNTTGAGAAAATTGCCTTTGGATGAGAGNTTCGGNGCCTGGGTACTCTCAGAAGGGAATAGAGATTATGGGNTCTTGTGGGTCATGTTGCTTGACCAATATACTGCAAGAGTTTTGGCTTTCTCGATNTCCAAAAAANTGCAGGGAAAGGGGCTTGGGAGAATCGGTTGGTCNACCTTTGCTGCCGCCGCAAAAGNTTGTGGGATTCAGCGTGTTCAACTTGAAGTNCGTCAAGACAATGCATCTGCGATTCAATTGTATCATCGTAGAGGGCTTCGGCCAAGAGGGTACATCACAGGATTCTATCGAGGACATGATGGTTGGTTGATGANGGGNCCGTTACAAATTCAACCATCGTCACAATGATGCCCCTCCTCGTTTACGCCAGTTCATGCGAGACCGATTGATGGATGATTTACTCGGGCTTGATGGGATTCAGTGGATTGGATTGATTGGACCTGATGCATTGCCNATCANTTTTGCTCCCGACAACCNAGATGCTGAAGCCATTGCCGCAATTTGGCATGGCCTAGACCAACTTGCGGANGAAGTACCTGCAAGGATGATGGTCCGAACCAGTGAAGCAATATTGCTCTCCAATCGTGTTGATGAAAATCGCATACTACTTGTCGTCGCNTCGCACNATGTCAACGTGGGNATGGTGCGCACAATTTTACAAGATGCAGCAATTAGAATCCTAGATTTACCCTAATCAAATAGTGGCCCNAGCAAACTAACACCGGCACCAGTTACTTCCATCGCTTGNTTTTCCATAGAGTGGCGAACGTGTCGCATCTTCTCGATTTGTAAAGTACGGACAATTTGACCATTACGACGATCAAGGCCAAGATTTAGGATNCAATCTGCGAGGAAACCTTCGTTCCCCTCAAGCTCCGCATTCTCACCTGCTTGCCGTTCTGTAATCACAAATGTGTGCAAGTTGTGACTNCTGCAAAANTCAAAGAATCTGAACATGCGTTTACGCATTTCTTCATCAACACTCGTCAAACTGTAAATTGCACCGAGTGAGTCCAGTACAAAAACCGAAAATGCATCTCCTCGTTCTCGCTTGAAATGCTCAATCATTTTTTGCGTGAATTTGAGATAATCCATCGCTTCATTTTCATTCCGCAATTCCGTAAAATCAGTAATTTGAAGATTCTGNGGCAATGAAAGTCCNAGTGAGTGGGATGCGCGTAACAAGCTGCTGGTGGTTTCCTCAACAGTACAGTACAAGCCGAATCCGCCNGATTGACGGAGATGATTGGACGCAAGTGACAAGCAAAATGAGGACTTCATCGCACCCGGTGGNCCTGTGACCAGAGTGAGGTAGGGTGCGTTGACATCAGTGGCCAATACTCGTTCCATCCCAGGCATTCCATCAATGAACATGTGAATCAATTCANCCGTTCCACGGGCGGGGTTTAATCGTTCTCTAAGATTCAGTTCAGCGGATATACAACGCCCCCATAGGGGGCGATGGCGGAGAGTAGCGATTATATGGCATTGCCAGTTGGGAAGGCTACCGATGTTCTAACGTGTCTAGAACGACGAGGTGACCCTGATGGAACAGATTCTCCCGAAGCTTGAAGATCTTCGCAAAATCGTCGACAAGAAAGCCACGACCAGTCGTGAAAATCGCGATGGCCTAAACGANAAAATGCGAGGGTTCATCGGCACCAGAAATACGTACAACAGCCAAGTTCGCGAGTTGATTTCAGAAGTTCANCGCCAGAAGGTGATTCGTGACGATGCAAATGCTTCCGTGAGAACTGCGAAGGCAGAACGTGCAGAAAAAAACCAGCAGGTTCGTGATGCAAAGCAAATTATTCGTGAAATGTCNCCCGAGTCCCATCAAGANCAAGGTCGTGGTGGACGTAGAGGGCGTAGAGATAAGGAAGATACTCCTGCTTCCCTACGNAGGAAAATTGAGATTCTAGAGAATGAATTTGAAATGGGTAAGCACGTTGGATCGAATGAAGATAAAGCGATGGACCGATTAAAGCGAATGAAACGCAANTTGAGGGACATGGCTGAAAAGGAAGATTCCAATGTGGAACTCAAGGATGCTCGAGAAACTCTACAGACTGCAATCGATGCACAAGAGGCTGCACATCAAGAAGTCACAATTGCGGCTGAAAGTGCACAAGAGGCACATGATTTGATGCTTAAACTAAGTGAAGAAGTTGATCGTCTGCGAGAACAGGCTGATTCAAGTCAGGCTGAGGTNCGTCGTGCAAAGAGAGAGGCNGATCAGGCTCACCAAAGTTACATTGTGAGCCTACGCTGNCTTCATTCTATTCTTGATATTGTAAGGGCACACAACAATCGTGGAAAATCTTCGGGCTCATCTGGAGGCAAAGGTGCACCCGCACGAGTTGAAGTGCAGGACCTTATGTCCAAGTTGATGTCAGGAGAGACCTTGTCTACCGAGGAACTGATGGCGTTGCAACGTGGTGGTTAGTCGAATGATTGGTTCAGATGATATCCGTTCCATTATTGAGGAATATGACCAACTCAAATTGCGAATCGGGATGACCGCTAGCCACAGTGCGTTAGACATTTGTGATGGTGCGATTGAGGAAGGNTTNCCCACTGTCGCATATTGCCAAAAAGGCCGAGAAAAGACCTATTCTGAGTACTTCAAGACTCTTCGAAACTCATCGGGTCGTGTGACGAGAGGNATGGTCGACAAGGCCATCATTCTAGATTCATTCAACGATGTGATGGCTCCAGATTTTCAACAACAAATGCGNGATCGTAATGTCATCTACATCCCCAATCGATCATTCACATCTTACAGTCCGATTGAGAGTATCGAGAATGACTTCCGTGTACCTTTGTTCGGTAGTCGGAATATGCTAAGGATGGAGGAGCGCACAGAAGAACAGGATTACTACTGGATNNTAGATCAGGGCGGACTACCTTATCCAGANGCAATCGAAGACCCACAGGATATCGATTGCTTGGTCATCGTCAAACTACATCANGCACAGAAAAAATTGGAGCGTGGATTTTTCACTTGTTCATCNTATGAGGANTACAACCAGAAAGCAACTACGTTGTTGAATGAAGGAGTCATTGATCAAGCAAGTTTGGACGGTGCAAGAATCGAGCGTTACGTCATTGGCCCGGTATTCAACTTGAACTTCTTTTACAGCCCTCTTGAAGAAGACATGCCTAAACTCGAATTATTGGGTGTCGACTGGAGATTCGAATCATCCCTAGATGGTCATGTTCGCCTTCCTGCGCCTCAGCAGATGACCATGCCCGCCCATCAGCAAATTCCAGAAATGACCGTCGTTGGNCATAATACTGCAACCATCCGTGAAAGCCTTCTAGAAAAAGCGTTTGAGTTGGGTGAGAANTTTATCACTGCCAGCAAGGAACACTACGACCCCGGAGTCATTGGCCCNTTCTGTCTACAAACCTGTATTGACAAAGATATGGACTACTACATTTACGATGTCGCCCCTAGATTGGGTGGAGGGACCAACGTTCACGTCAATGTTGGTCACCCATATGGAAATGCAACTTGGAGAAAGCCAATGAGCAGTGGTCGGCGAATNGCGATGGAAATTCGAAAGGCTGTTGAACAGGATCGATTGGATGAAGTCCTGACGTGATTCAAATCGGAATNAGTTGGCTNGTCAACCCATGNATGAGGGCCATTCCCCGNTCAGGAATTCGAATCTGCCAGGCGGGTAACAAAGCCAATCTTGGCGTCATTTCGGCACTCGACGGGTCCAGTTTCCACCAGTGTAGAACACTACCTTGTACCTGATGTGTACCACTTGATTCTGTCACCACGTANTGCCTGCGCTCCTCGCACATTTTGGCCANATGNGGTGCAACTTGAGATTGCTCTGNCCACANATCAGGTTCCATNCGTTCAAGNTTTGGGATGAAGTCCAGCTTATCTTGCCCATCGAATGGATNNATTTCACCAGTGAATGGATCTTCAATCAACTCCCACCAACCCCTCTCCGCTGCATCTTCAGGGCCGCGAAGAATACCAGTTACCGTCCAAAGCCTGGCGCTCAACAAAACAGGACGGTGATCGGCATGGGACAGCCCTAACTTCTCGAGGACTGGTTCAAGTTCAGTTTGTGGGCGGAGGGCTGTTGGACCCAGTTCTACCTGAACTGGATTCGAGTGCCCAAGTGTTTCTTCTTCATCTTCATGAANAAGATTTGATGATGTACTTGCATTTAGATCACCATTGAGTACAGCATTCCCAAGCCACTGNGCAAATCGTTCAGGGCCCCAGATGTCGTAGTCGACATTTGCACGCGTGGGTCTTTGTTCCAATCTAAGCGGACGTTCTGAAAGCAACCAATGCTTACCCACCGGTGCATCAACCAACCATCGCTCAATTTCCAAATTGTCAAGTGGAGCCCAACCATCATGGGCATGCCAAACATGAGTACCAGNNATCAATGNTGGACTAGTTTGTGCGGCTGGAGGTCGAGAGAGTACACCGAGCAAGTTGATGCCTGGGCATGGTACATGTGATGGAGCCGAATCTAGTGTAGCGCCGAGTTGCCTAAGCAAATCGCGAATCAACGACTCCATAGTCGCCTACGGCGACCNTACCGCCCTTGAACACTCCGTGTCTCCAATGGGAGTTGAGCACATTTTGCAAGTTTAACCGATATTCGGTGACAAATTTAGCAATTCACTACCGCCCTCGCCTCGCACACAGATGGTGCTAACAGGGAACGGTTTTGCGCANGCAGAACCCAACTCTCGATTGACCAATTCAGTTTGGTACATTGGCACATCTGGGTGACGCGCCTGAAGATCATCGATGTAATCTTGGGGGCAGTTTGCAGCGAAAATAAGCAACTTTGCCTGGCCATTAGCGCAGGCATCAGATGCTTGATTCTGACCGAAGGTCAGATCNCCNNTNTTNATNGCNGTTTTCAATTNTCNACTTAAGTTCCATTCTNANTCCTCCATTCTCCACTANTTGNTTCTCATGGNTGAATACTTANTCNTNNTCAGGGATGTAGNACAANTCNACNCTNCCTGTTCCAAGNGCAATNGGTTGTCCGACAATGATNTTNTCNGCNACACCNGTNAGNTTNTCNCGCTCNCCNATAATTCCNGCCTGNAGNANNTGGTTAACNGTNACTTCGAAAGCNGCTCNNGCAAGNATACTGTGNTTNGTACCNGATACACCNTGNCGNCCAATNGCACGAACTTCACCTTCACTGGTCATAACATCGGCCACCAATAGCAGATGACGCGAGTCAACATCAAGCCGTGCACCTTCGAGAGTCAGAATCATCTCGTTGATAATCGCCTGTCGAGCGGCTTCAATACCCAGGTAATCATGAATTTCCATGATGTTGTTGGTATAGGTTCGGCTTCGATCGACACCTGCGAAATCAGACACCTTTGAAAGATTGGAACCAATGGTCGAGATGTAAAACTGCCCATCTCGATCTTTTTGCACGTTTGCACGTTCAATATCCTTGACTCCTTTCAGCCGAAGGGTTTTGATTTTCTCCTCAAGTTGCAACAATTCAGTATATGTGGGCGGGTTGGTGTCGATATCTTTCAAATCATCTTCCTTTCCAACACCAGGAACAATTTTCAGAACCTTAGGTTTGGCATCAGAACCATCCTCAACAGCAATGAAAAGCCTCAGCGCTCTTTGTAACTTATCTCTAACCTCCGCACCAGTCATGTTCTTTAGTTTCAGATGTGAGTTGTTGAGTTTCAGCATGATGTATCGCTGTGCAACCTCGACATCGATATCAGCGATATCTTGGGTTGTCGTTGTCTCAAGAGACGCAGCAAGTTTTTGCACAGCAACCTCGTTATCTGCCAGAGGCTTTCCTTTGGAATCCAACTCTTCAACATAGATATTCATGGTCGGTGTATCTGGAGTCTTACGAGCATCGACAATCTCGATAATTCTCGGCAAACCTTGAGTCACGTTGACTGTCGCTACACCCGCATAGTGGAATGTTCGCATGGTCATCTGTGTTCCAGGTTCACCAATTGATTGTGCAGTGACAATACCCACTGCTTCAAAGGGATCAACACTGGCACGAGAGACTTCACTTCCAGCCGCGGAAACAATCTTCTTAGCTTGTGCAGGAGTCAACTTTGCCTTACCTCGAGAGCGTACTCCTTCAGCGAGGTTTTCCATCAAACGGTCTGTAAGTTGTATCTCCTCAGATCCGGCTGCCTTGGCCAAGGCTAGGAAAATGGGGTCATCATCATTGATATCTCGTCGAATATGTGCAATCTTGGCCTCGACATCGTATGCTTGCAAAGCAAGATCTCGCTGCGCCCCACGGCGGATTGCCTTTCGACGGCGGACCACTGTGGTGGTTGCTGATGAATCGCCACCACCGGCCTTGCCAAATTGAGCCAAGGTATTGTGGATGGCTGTCGCTTCATCCGATGCCAGGCCACAAATTTGTGCAATTTCTCCTGGAGTCAGAATCTTGACATCGTCCCACTTTCGATCATCGGCAAGTTTGTGCGAGAATTCTTCTTGAACACCCATGTCCATGAGTTTCTTCTTCGTTGCTGACTTTACGACCATCAGTTACCACCTCCTAGTACATCATCCAGAATTTGCTCGACGTTCACCGGCTTACCCTTCAATGAGCGACAAGGGTCAATTCCGTCTTCACCGAATTGGAATTGAATAATCCGATTTGCTGTATTTCGAACGGACTGCTGACCATCGTTCCACACCTTCAGATCATCCATGGCGTTAATCAATCGACGCTGCATGTATCCCGACTTGCTTGTTCGAACAGCAGTATCGACCAGAGATTCACGGCCCGATACTGAGAGCATGAAGAACTCCGTGGGCTCCAG
>NZXM01000071.1 GCA_002701965.1 Methanobacteriota archaeon
CATAGGGGGCTACCTTCATGGGCGGCTTGTGACAACGAGGGGGTTGAGGGCGATGAGAGCAGCAGATGAACGACTCGACGAATTGCGTCGTAGAAAGGCCCAATCCGAAGCTGGAGGAGGCTCTCAACGCATTGATGCACAACACAATCGAGGTAAGTTAACCGCTAGAGAACGGTTGGAATTGTTACTTGACGAAGGTACGTTCCAAGAAGTGGATGCTTTGGTCGAGCACCGTTGCACCGATTTTGGCATGGAAGGGAACATTATCCCAGGAGATGGTGTAGTATGTGGCCATGGGACCATTGATGGAAAACCCGTACACTGCTTTGCACAGGACTTTACAGTCTATGGTGGAAGTTTGGGTGAGATGCATGGTCTCAAAATATGCAAAATTCTCGATATGGCGATGAAATCTGGAACTCCTGTAATCGGCCTGAATGATTCTGGAGGTGCCCGAATTCAGGAAGGGGTTGCCAGCCTAGGATCGTATGCAGAGATTTTCTTCCGTAACGTGCGCGCTAGTGGAGTCATCCCGCAAATCAGTGTGATTATGGGTCCATGTGCAGGTGGAGCAGTATACAGCCCAGCCATCACAGATTTCGTCATCATGGTAGACCAAACATCGCACATGTTCATCACTGGACCTGAGGTCATCAAGACGGTGACCAATGAGGAAGTTTCATTCGAGGATTTAGGTGGTGCAATGACACATGGGAGTAAGTCAGGTGTCACTCACTTTACAGCTTCCTCAGATGAAGATGCCCTCGATCTAACCCGAGAATTGATTGGATTACTCCCCTCAAACAACCTTTCAGGAAACCCTCTCAAAAATACTGGCGATTCAGCGACACGGTTGTGTGAATCGTTAGACTCTATTGTTCCCGACGATCCAAACAAACCCTATGATGTAAATGAGGTCATTTCTGAAATTCTTGACTCGGGAGCATTCCTTGAGGTTCAAGCTAGCTTTGCAGCGAACATTGTTGTTGGGTTTGGTCGCTTAAATGGTTCAACCATTGGGGTTGTGGCCAATCAACCCAAGGTACTGGCTGGTTGCCTCGATATCGATGCATCCACCAAAGCGGCTCGATTTGTTCGATTCTGTGATGCGTTCGGAATTCCTTTGGTCACCTTGGTCGATGTGCCTGGTTTCCTTCCAGGTGCCAATCAAGAATGGGGAGGAATCATTCGACATGGTGCAAAATTACTCTACGCATATTCTGAAGCCACCGTTCCGAAGATGACTGTGATCATGCGCAAGGCGTACGGTGGTGCCTACGATGTAATGTGTTCCAAGCATATTCGTGCAGATTACAATGTAGCATGGCCCTCTGCAGAGCTGGCTGTAATGGGTGCTGATGGAGCCGTTCAAATCATTCACCGTAGAAGAATCCATGCTGCTGGAAATCCAGAAGAAGAGCGCCAACGCCTGGTGGATGAATATACTGAGAGATTTGCAAATCCTTACCAAGCCGCGGCCATGGGTTACATCGACGATGTAATCGAACCTAGCGATACCCGTAACCGCTTGGTAAAGGCCCTAGGCATGCTGCTTGACAAAGAAGAAACGCGACCAGCAAGAAAACACGGAAATATCCCCCTTTGAGGTAGAACTATGACTGCGGAATCATATGCAAAATCTCTTGAGGAGGTATTGAAATCAGCCCGCGAAAGCAAACCTGAGGCACCGCTTAAACCAGATTTTTCTGAGCGTGAAGAGTTGCTACGAGCCGTTGCCTTAATCGCTGTATTGTCTATGGAAAAAGTGACTGATGAACGGGGAGAAATGGGCAGAAAATTGGGTGCGGCTTGGAGCCAAGATCATCGGCGGACCCGGATGGGAGCAAACAATGTGTTGGAACATCGTCGCAAGCGATCTACATGGAGGTGAGATGGTGGGTGAAATTCGTAAGGTAATCATCGATGGTGAAGAGTTTGAAGTCGAAATTGAGATCGATGGAGAGCAATACAGTGCTACTATCGAAGGAAGGACATTCGAATTTACCATTCCTGAAACCAAGGGCGCCGCACCTCGCAAGCGAGGTAGTGGAGGGAGCAGGAAACGAAGTGGGACCGTCAGTGCCAGTATGCCTGGCAAAGTGGTCACTGTCGAGGTCAGCGCAGGAGATTTCGTCGAAGAAGGACAAACGATTCTAATTCTAGAGGCAATGAAAATGCAAAATGAAGTTGCAGCACCCATTTCTGGTACTGTAAGTGAAGTTCATTGCGAAGATGGAATGAATGTTGAAGCGAACGTCCCCCTAGTGGTAATCACTCCCCCGGTGCAGGACGAGGATTGAATAGGTAGGAAGTGTAGGCATGTCTGTGAATTCAATGCCCCGTTGCGATTTTCCTGGTTGCGATGAGGATGGAACTACCATTTCTCGACTTTCCCCTGAAGGATACTTGGTGGCAACCGGAAAGAAGGCTTACTCATTCCATGAAGCCTACAGGCGATTCCATTATTGCGCCAAATGCCATTCAGACTTAATGTCGAATGTCTGGAACCGTGTACGAACTCCTGATGACAAGGATGACGACCATGTGGCACCTACTGCAATTTAGGTGATCACCCCATGGAAGCAACAGCACCTTGGTCAAATGAAGAAAAAAATGCACCACAACAAGTTGTGGTTGGAAGCACTATACCGCAGCAACAGGTACTAACAGGACAAGTAGGCCAACAAGTGATTTACGTCCCAAACCCCGAATTCAAACCTGAAACAAACCTTAGGCACATTTCATACATCGTAATGGCGATCGGAATCGGTGTGTATGTCCTCTTTGGATTTTTCTTGTTCGAGGAGGATTTAGCGTGTGGATTGTGTTGCTTTATTTGGGCCATCGGACTGATACTTGATGCGGCTTACTACAGTAGTAGGGCGACTTGGCAAAGTGAACAGGGACAAAGTACGACCAATAGTACTCTCGGGCTACTTGGAAACGTCATTATCGGGTTTGTTTGCCTCGCCATNGCATTCTTGTTCCTTTTGGATGAAATCGGATTTTGACGNTGTNTGTCAAAAATCAAACAACACCCTGTGCATCCATTGCTTCGGCGACCTTCAGGAACCCTGCAATGTTAGCTCCAGCAACATAATTGCCAGGCATACCGTACTTCTCAGCTGTTTCATACGCATTTTGGTGAATCTTGATCATGATACTCTCCAATTCACCATCCACTCTCTCACGAGTCCAACTCATTCGCAAACTGTTCTGACTCATCTCAAGACCGGATGTTGCCACACCTCCGGCATTACTGGCTTTCCCGGGTGCAAAAAGTAGACCATTCTTCTGGAAAATTTCTACCGCTCCGGGGGTACAGGGCATGTTTGCGCCTTCAGCAACAGCTGTGCAGCCGCCATCAACGAGCGCCTGTGCTTCTTCAGAATTCAATTCATTCTGAGTAGCACAAGGAAGTGCGACATCAACTGGTACAGCCCATAGGCCATTGATAGAAGGATCTGGTTGGGATTTTGTGAAGGTAACTCCATCAAAGTGTTCTGCATATTCGCTGATTCTACCACGACGGTTGTTTTTCAAATCCATAATCCAAGCCAACTTCTCACGATCAATGCCAGCTGGATCATGAATCCAACCACTGGAGTCACTCATGGTCACAGGATTCCCACCTAGATCGAGAACCTTCTCGCAAGCGAATTGTGCAACGTTTCCTGAACCACTGATGGCTACATTCGCACCCTCGAAGGACTTGTCCTTGGTTGCGAGCATCTCGCGTGCGAAGTAAACCAAACCATAACCTGTCGCTTCAGGTCGAATTAGAGAACCACCATATGATCTCCCTTTACCTGTCAGAACGCCGCTTTCGAAATCATTTCGAAGACGCTTGTACATTCCAAACATGTAACCGATTTCTCGGCCACCGACACCAATATCACCGGCAGGAACGTCTAGATTATGGCCAATGTGTCGCCACAATTCCATCATGAAAGCTTGACAGAATCGCATCACTTCTCCATCGGACTTGCCCTTGGGGTCAAAGTCAGAACCACCCTTTCCACCACCCATTGGTAAAGTGGTAAGGCTGTTCTTGAAAATCTGTTCAAAAGCAAGGAACTTGAGAATACTCTCATTGACACTTGGGTGGAATCGCAATCCACCTTTGTATGGCCCAATCGCACCATTGTACTGAATTCGGAATCCACGATTGACCTTCTGATGACCTTGATCATCGACCCAAGTGACTCTAAATTGGATGATTCGTTCTGGTTCACAAATTCGCTCGACAATCGGGATGTACTCTGGATGAGCATCAATCGCAGGACCTAGGGTCTCAAGGACCTCTAGGCACGCCTGATGGAATTCAGGTTGATTCGGGTCTCTAGCAACAACACGGTCGTAAATGGCCTTCATTTCAGGGTGCATTCATTTTCACCTGCAGGACTTCCGAGGGGGTTTTTACCTCCACTTCGGTAAACGCGGCGAACGCCGACCCCCTTTTCAAGGGTCCGCAAAAAAACTCGCCTAGTAATGAGTTATTTTCACCAAAATAGGGCCGCAGAGATGCGTTTAATCAATCCAGTGTAAACTTAACACCAACTAGTTTACAGGGACCCAATTTCCGCTTTCATCGTAGTATCCGCCCCACTGTTTGGCTTGATTATACCATGCTTGTTGTTCCGCCGTCCACTGGGATTGATCACTACCCCAAGTAGCGACTTTACCATGCTCGGCAATCATCTCCAAGCCAGTATCCCCGGATTGGCTGTTTCCTACCGGATGAGAACCTGCACCGGCCAAATCATCCTCAAGGGCAAAACGCTTGGATTCGAGACGGTCTTTGAGAAGTAATCCTTGGCCAGCTCCAAGAAGGTTGGATTCAAGCATCTTGTCTAATTCTTGCTCAGCCTCAGACAAACCAGCATATCCTTCCGCCTCTTCAACCATCAAGAGCATGGATTCATACTCACGTTGCTTTCCTCGACCTGAGGAGTACAAGGTCCAAGCCATGATGAGCGTAATCAAAAATCCACTAGCCAAGACTGCCACAACACCCTGGATTACAGGATCTTGAATCGTTGACTTCTCGACTGGCTCTTCGTGATCAGCAACAAAGTTACCATCTGAATCTGAGGGTGTCGAAAGTGGATCTAGAGGATCTGAAGGCGGGTTGGCAGAGAGTTCGGTCATGTCCATGTAACCGTCACCATCTGTATCTCCATCCTTCATATCTGGCCAACCATCACTGTCCATATCTGGACAACCATAGTAGAATATTGTACTCTTACCGTATTCATTTGGGCAATCATCAGATTGGTTGGAATCAGTACGCTGATCGGCATATCCGTCCAAATCAGAATCAGACCAAAGTTCGGGGTTTGTCGCCCAACCATCAATTTGATCAGCCCAACCATCTCCATCACCATCTGCACAGCCAAACACACCATCTTGGTTCGATGTTCCGGCCCAATTTAGACAGTCATCTGCTTGGAAACCACCAGGCTCATCACCATATCCGTCCTCATCTTCATCAGACCATTGTGTTGGATCCAAGTAGAAGGGGTCATTATCATCAGACCAACCATCACCATCCGCATCAGGGCATCCATTGCGATCAATTGTGGACATACCCCATTGGTTTGGACAGTCGTCGATTTCACCATCGACTCCACCATCAACCCAACCATCTCCGTCAGAGTCTGGACAACCNTTATCCAACGAACTGGCCAATGANGGACATTCATCGAAATCGTTNGACCAGCCATCNCCGTCATTGTCNGGACAACCGAAGCGATCCTTGGTCGAATTACCNGGNCGNTCAGTNCANGAATCCCATTCGGTTCCCGANGGNTTGTCACCAAATCCATCGCCATCAGCATCTTCCCACTGAGTNGGGTTATCATCAACCTCATCTCCTTGGTCTGACCAGCCATCGCCATCACTGTCNAGNCAACCGATTCGATCACGAACAGATGTACCGTATTCGTAGACACAGTCGTCATATGGCCCCCAAGGCCCACCTGCGCTCAAATCCTCAAACCCATCTCCATCATAATCCAAGGGTGTGGGGTCGGACTGCGTTGCGTTTTCAACCCACATNCCNGGCCAATGTTCTGCACGNGTATCATTCCATGCATCATCCCCCCAATTGTCCCCAAGTCCATCGCTATCGGCGTCTGACCATTGTGTGGGGTTATTCATGAAATAATCATTCAAATCCGATTGGCCATCAGAATCAAGATCTCTACAACCCAATCGGTCACGCCAAGAGTCNCCCCATTCGTTCGGGCAGGAGTCAGGCGTCACACCATCTGGATTTTCACCAAANCCATCGCTGTCACGATCTATCCACTGTGTGATTTCGTAAGGCAAGTCGTCCCCCTCATCAGACCAACCATCACTATCTGAATCTGGGCAGCCGTATCGGTCGAGGGTGGATGACCCAAAGGTCAGTGGACAGGCATCTCCGTGCCATCCATCGATGTTATCACCAAATCCATCTCCATCTGTATCACGCCACTGTGAAGACTCCCACGGGAAATCATCAACTTGATCGCCGATTCCATCCCCATCTTGATCAGCACCATACATCAAGATGAAACCGTCTGCACCCGCCGCAGCACTATACGAAATTTGACCTGAACCATCGGTTGCGGTATTGTGGAAGTATCCACCGAAAGCATACATCCCATTTCGCATGGCGACAGAATAGCCGTACTCCGAACTGGAACCACCAAATTTCTTCATCCAATCCCAACCACCTGATGAAGGAACATGAGCCATGAAAGCATCATTTGAGCCAGAAGAGGAGAGCTGGGAATTACCAAACCATGCTGTGTTGTAATACATTCCAGTGACCGTCATGTTACCGGAGGTTTTGTCGATATCAAGGTCATAGCAGTAATCTGTGCTAGAGCCACCCGCGTTCTGTGCCCATTGATGTACACCATTTGCATCCCACTTGGCTACAAAGCAATCCCAATTGCTGGATTGTTGGTAAGCATACATTCGGTTGTTGTTATTGGTGTCAAAATCCATCAGGTAATAGAATCGTCCACTGACGGCGACTTCGCCATTGTTATCGATTCCCACACCTTCTCCGTGTGAACTGTAAGATGATTGGAAGTAACCGGCCATCTTTGCCCATGATACCTGGCCTGCGTTGGTAAACTTGGCCACGAATACACGATAGTAACTGCTGGATTGGTAACTCGGAGTTAGCTCAGGTCCACCCGCCTCACCGAAGTTAATCCGGTAGCTGAATTCTCCAGTAATGGCGATTTCACCATTGTCATTGACATCAACGTCCTTGCCTCTTTGGTAATATGAACCGTAAAATCGCTTGGCCCAAACAAAGTTCCCAGTACTATCCAGTTTTGCCAAAAATGCCTCTTGATAACTGTACGAATTCAGTGTAATTGAACCAAAGTAACCAGTATTGTAGTACTCGCCTGTCAAGTATGCATTCCCTAAATTATCAACAGCAACGCCATTTCCATAATCTGAACTGCTTCCACCTGCGGATTTAGCCCATTGCCAATTTCCATTGCTATCTAAACGAGCCACGAAAATGTCATTGCTGCCTTGTCCTGAAAGGGATGTTGAACCAAATGTTGCAGAGTTTGAGGAATAGTAGTAACCGGTAATGGTTACGTTTCCTCCATCATCAACTGCAAGATCTCTACATTGATCGCTGGAAGTACCTCCAGCTCGCTGTACCCAATCCCAATTGCCATTACTCAAACGACCCACGAATACATCATAACTTCCAGAAGAGGTTAGGGTCGTATTTCCAAAAACAGCCGTATTGTAGAAATAGCCACAAACGTAGGTGCGACCCTGAGCATCCATCTCTATGGACTCCACTGAATCAGTACTACCGGAACCGGAAACATGTGCACCCCAAAGTAGAGCATTGCTGGTTGAACGAGCTGAATTACTTGGTTCAATATCATCTTCGAGTTGCGATTCGGAGAAACCGATGGCAGGTGCAAGAAGCATCAGGCCGACGAGAAACAGGGCAATAGACGGGTATCGCATGGGGTCAATGACGACACTTCTAACTCAAGAGTGTTACGACGCATCCCATAGGGATGCGATTAGTGATAGGGATGTAGAGTCACGTATCGATCTAGGCGATTGACGAAGGAATCGCCATTTTCACTATTTGCCGCCATGGTTCGAACGGCCTCCTCAATTAATGCGTGTTCATCCGGCTGGATATTCATGACTCGACGCATGACATCGAGCATAGCCCATTCATCTTCAGTGATGACTTCATCAATCAATGCAGCAACCAATGCAGTCTGATACGTTGTTGCATCGCCCATTTGTCGCGATTCATATTCGAGTGCACTTTCAGCACGAATTGGATTTTCGCCACTGTTTCGAAGCGCGACCCAAGCGTCGGACATTACATCTGCTGGAAGAGCAAATGCACCAGCGATAACAGATAGGATTGACATTTCATCATCAGTCACAATTTCATCTTCGACTGCAGCTTCAAGGGTCCGCAGGTAAAGGTGGAGACCCCGGCTTTCAACGAGCGCCATGGCTGTTCGACAAGGTTCGCAACTATAAGCCAAATCCATCGACTTTGAGGGAGTTAGGTCATGAATGGGCAAAAAATTCTACTTCGGCGTGTATTACAAAAAATAACGTCATGTCACTCATTTTTTGGTAAATTAGGGNGTAAACGGCGTACTGGAGGTTACTTTTGACCAACTAAATTTGCCAGTATTGTATTTCATTTTGTATTTCAAATGAATTACATTATATACCTGATGTGGGTTGGCCAGTTCGTTGAGGAGTGATTGGACATGCCCGCCAGCCAGATGACCAGCCTGAGAATCCCAGAAGAGCATCTTGGATTGCTCGACCAAAGAGTCGGATTCGATGGATTCAGAAACCGATCTGATGTCATTCGTGCAGCCGTGCAGTTCTTNCTCGAATCTACTCCNAGTAACGCGCATGTGCGTACAGTCAAGTTTGANATCGGTACAGAAACCCAGTACCAACTTGAGCAATTGTATGAATTNCGTGGAATNTCCCATTCAGAAGCGGCCAGACAAGGCCTAGAACTCTACTTACGCCAAACATTGGCGGATGCAGAGACACTCACGATGCTGCTTGAAGCACGCGTCGCTGAGATGCGTGAACGAACGCAACCACATGAGGATCACACTGCATAAGCAGAAGCACCAACCAGGGGCGGAGAGACGTGGCAACGTACAATGATGGGATGCACAACGCGGGGGGGCGTGAAAACCCCCCCGCAAATTTCTCTTCGCTTCGCCTTCGGGCCAAATCAGCCTCAAACCACACCCCCCCTCGCTTCGGCGGGGGACCCCCTTCTTCGACGGATGTATAGGACACTCGTCACCCCCCTCCCCGCCTTCGGGCGGGGAACCCCCCAATCTGCCAACTAGGTGGCTCGTTTCGTAATCCACCAGTGTAATCTTCAAGGGGGGCCGAGCCACAGGCTAGGCTCCATGGCCACGGGGAGTNCAGTCACCGAGGCGCGATTCCTCGCGCATGAGACTCTTCGTGAAAGCCANGTGAGTATGATCAATGATGGTTTGGAAGTGGTTTCGAAGGGAGGATACCTGTTTGCCAATGCCCCCACTGGTATTGGNAAAACTGCTGCTTCCCTCTCCGCTGCATTATCTGTATCAAGACANAAAACCGGACAACATGTCCTGTTCATGACNGGCAGACAATCACAACACAAAATTGTGGTTGAGACTGTTCGTAACATCAANGCAAGACTGCCAGAAAGTGAAACACCAGTGACTCTAGTCGATATGATTGGTCGAGAATCCATGTGTGAATACGTCGACCGATCCACAGGAAAATGCTCCTGTGAACAAGGCATCCCGGAAAGTGAACGACATAACAGAAGGTTTGCCTTGGTACAAGAAATTCTCAGCCACCCACAGCATGTCGATTTCTCCATTGAGTTTGCCTCCAAACGTCGNATTTGTGCTTGGGCCGCAGCTCGTCAAGCCGCTGCAGATGCAGATATCTTGGTCTGTGATTACAACCACGTNTTTTTGGAAAGTGTCCGCAAAGCATCACTCCCTTCAATGGGNATTGAGCTTGAAAANTCGATTATNNTCGTCGATGAGGCNCACAATTTACCCAACAGAATTCGCAGGAGTTTGAATCTCAACTTGAATTTCAAAATCATTCGNGATGCNATCTATAATTTGCAGGAATATTGTGAAATNAATGAAAAATCNCAAGGTGAAAGTGCTGTGTTTTCAGAAAGTATCGCNCGGTCNAGACTCTGTGAAAAAGCGCTTGAGAAATTCAAAGCGAGGTTTTCNACCTGGACCAAATCATTGCGTGATTCCAATTCGAAGTCAGGGGATATCGGCGACGGNATNGAAGAAAAAGTCGATGCNGGNAAAGTNCTTTCAATGCTACGTCAGGAATTAAGTAAGGAGGATTTAGATGTCCAAACCACCATTGGAATCCTCAGATCTGTTGAAATCGATGCTGANGATGATGATGATGATGAACTCGACGCACATCGGTTGGCGAATTTCCTTGAAGTGTTGGAGAAATACGAACAGTCACCAGCACTTTGTGTGGTATTCAACTCACAGGGCAACGACCACCGCGTGACCACACACCTACTTGACCCAGGGATTGTTAGCCAATCTGTCATGGATACAGTTCAGGGAGGCATTCTGATGTCTGGTACATTGACACCTCCGGAAATGTATACTGAGACCCTTGGTGTTCCCTCTGAACGCCCAGTAATCGCCGAATCTTACCCCTCACCATTCATGGCCGATCGTAGACCGGTGATGATCGCATCCGATGTGACTTCAAAGTACACTGCAAGAGGTGAAGCAAACACCAAGAAAATTCGCGAACATATACAGGCGATTCTGCAACAAACCCCAGGGCATGTCGCCATATTTTGTCAATCATACCGTATGTTAGAAGAAATCGTTATCGATGGATATTGGCCTGGACGAAGATTGGCTGTGGAAGAGAAAAACTGGTCCAAGCGAATTGTTGACAAAAACATTAGCAATTTGTACAATGCGAGAGATGGAGGGACAAAAGTAATCCTTGCAGGCGTATTTGGAGGTCGTCTTGCAGAAGGTGTTGATTATTCAGGGAATATCCTAGATGCAGTCATTTGCGTAGGCATCCCTGTGGCTCCACAAACGGTGCCACAAACCGCTTTACGCGAGTATATCGACAACAAACATGGACGAGGTAAAGGTTGGAAATATGGTGTGTTGCAACCCGCTGTCAACAGTGTATTGCAGGGAATCGGCCGGGCGATTCGGAAGGCCGACGACCGAGCATTCATCCTACTTTTGGACAATCGATTGTTATCTGGTCAATATCGTGCGTGCCTCCCAGCCACTATGCAGACGTTCACCGCAGACGATTCCAAACGAACATCGCGAATGGTCAAGCGATTCTTTGACCGGCATCCCGAACCCGCAAAGGGGGATTAAGGACATGGATGGGTTCAAGGACGCCCGATGATGCCGTGCGTACGAGGGAGACACATGGATTGGACAACCATCGAACTGGTCAGCATCCCAGAGGACGGTGGGGAAGTCGAATCCACTCCGATTCTCGCTGGGCTATCTGCAAACCCTTCCGACCTACATGATGCATTTCTAAGTGACCTACCCCATCTACAGGAAATCCAAATCGCACACGCGACACATCTTGCAACCGCTGGTGAAGATGCTGAAGCGCATTATTCGACGCTTACTAGTCTCAAAACCGCTGATGTTGCAATTGCAACCCTTGGTGGTTATCGTGAAGGAAACGCGCTGGTGCTACCACTGCAAGGTGCCATACAAGACAGAGTCCAGTTGGAAATAGGGTCACATGGCGAGACAACGGTACTTAGATTGCAAGCTGAAGGTGAAAAGGGCGAATCATTGTCACGAACCTTCGCCCTTCCCGCAGGTTGCCAACTAGCACAAGCTGGTTGGCGCGGCAATAATCTAATTCTGGAATTAAATCGTGATTGATCAAACCTCTGGTGCTGCTACAGCCCCAGGCATCTGTGTTGCATTTTGGATTTCTGCAACCGCTCGTTGAAGAGCCATTGATGCCTGATTTCGA
The DNA here is from genome assembly GCA_002701965.1 of Methanobacteriota archaeon. Classification (GTDB taxonomy): domain Archaea; phylum Thermoplasmatota; class Poseidoniia; order Poseidoniales; family Thalassarchaeaceae; genus MGIIb-P. The sequence continues at coordinate 12,070 of NZXM01000071.1, forward strand.
TGTGCATCGCCGAGTTCCTGACGACTATAACGAGCAATTTCAAACATGTTGTCAAGGGCCGTCAAGGACTCATCACTAATCGCTGGCATGGCTTTGCGAATCGCCATCTCAAACTCACGTACGGTTTCGAAGTCCCGACGTAGATGACCGTGGGCCATTAAGACTCCACAAAGTTCCTCATAGCAATGGAAAATCGATTCGCGTATCGCGT
>NZXM01000072.1 GCA_002701965.1 Methanobacteriota archaeon
GTAGACGATTTGATTCCGGATTCTCTACCAAATCCAGCGAACAATCTGAAATCGGGAATGGCTGTTAGAGTTAGCGATGTCCATGTATCTGGGACCACGATTACATTCAAAGCTTGGTCTGAGAATACCATTCGGGGTGCAGCGGGCGGAACGGTGTTGCTGGCGGAGCTGGCTGTCGCCGAAGGCCTGCTGGACGAATGAGGGCCATCCTCAAGTGCTCGACGCACTGAGACAAAAGTATGGGCGAGGTTGAGATTGTCGAATCTGGTTCACTGGATACACTGACCGCAGGTTGGGAAAACTATGGTGAGCGAACCCGAATCATGTTGTTCGGTGCCAGAGCCGATCGCCATGCACTACGCAATCACGGTCGTGTGGTCGCCATCGAAGAATCCGCAGTATCTGTCTTCTATCGCCCACGTGAAGAACGTGCGGAAATGACAGAACTTGGAATTGACCATTCATCTGCCTCCTTCCAGTTTGTCGATGTCGCCATGGCTGATTTAGGTCGCTGGATGCAACCCTTGATTGGACAAGGATGGAAGCGGGGTGAAGTTGAAATTGTGGCCGCCAATGGTGCTTCGTTCGATTCTGAGAACTGGACTTGCTTTCACCATCCTACAATGATACTCCCGAGTGAAATCCCACTCAAAGAATCTCCAGCACTGATTAATAGAAAGGCGTTTGTCACTCACCCAGGGCCCATTTTGGATTCGGTTTCAGATTCCGACATGGATGCGATTGTGGCCTCGATGACCAACGATATCGCTGCGTCTGTAGTTGAAGAATCACCAGAGGAAATGGGACCTTCTACTGTAGTAGAAGATGTGATTGAAGAACAATCCGAACCAATTCCTCTGATTGAAGAAGAGATTCCCCCAGTTGTCGAACAGAAAGAAGAGTCACCACTAGAAGCTGAACTACGTCAAGTCATCTCATTGCTTGTTGCAGGTGGACAAGAAATGGGAGATATCATGGAACATCCGCAATTTATCGAAGTCAGTGAACGTGCATCCGCTGCTGGTGTCGATGTGTGGGGGATGTTCGTCCGTCTCTCTGATGATTCCTGAGCAAAACCCAGAGCCACCTTCATAGGGGGCCGATGCTACGCCCATTTGTTCCCATGGTGTTCTGTACCTCTTGCGCGCAACAACAAGATGATGCACAGAAATTTTGTCGGTTTTGTGGTGAACGCTTGCCCGGTCCAGCACTGATGCAGCAATTACGAGATGAAGCGGCCAATATTCAGGCCACGAAAACAGGTCAAGCATCACAAACACAGCAAGCCAATCTGGCGACTTTGAAGGCCATTGAATTGGCACGGCAACAGGGATTCAACGGCCAGTCTTGATGGACTAGAGTCTGNCCCATTGTTTCATGCGACTACGTCATCTAGCGATGGAGTTGTCAAAATTACCCCCNCATCCACAGCATGATGTGNCTCTGGAGCAATATGCAACAGAGGGAGATTTCGCAGCACGTTGGATTGCAGAAATCATTGCACGGGGNGACCTNGATGANACGACAAGGGTTGTTGATTTGGGTGCAGGAAATGGAATNCTCGGGATTGGGTGTTACCTTGCGGGTTCTGCTTCGACATTGCTGGTAGAAGTCGACCCCAATTGCCAACANGAGTACGAAGGNGTAGATTGGTTCATTGGGGANGTNCAAGATTGGTCGGGNGAGAATGTCGATTTGGTNATCATGAATCCTCCATGGGGGGCTCAAACACCNAAAGCTGATCGACCCTTCTTGCAAACTTCCTTCGGTTCTNCTGCTAANGTCATCTATCTACTCCATTCNTCACACTCAACTCATCTAGCGCCGTTGGCTGAATCGATGAACTGGACTGGGGAAGTTGTACTTCGCGGAATCTTCCGAATCCCTGCATTATACACACACCATGAGTCTCAAAATGGAGAGACTGAGGTATCAGTTTGGCGATTTGAACGTCGTTAAGCCATGCGGCGGCTTCAAATGGGTGACGCCAGTCGCGAGGGTGTTCGAAGCGGTCCCCCATAGGGGACCGGATTGGCGTAAGGAGCGTGAAGCGAAATGACCTCTCCCGCAATGGTGGGATCTTTTGTCGTACCCGGTACGACTGTNGATATGAATGAAGANGATAGCCTAGGCCGTGGTGTNATCCANGCCNNNAATGGNNCTGTAGCNACAGTNGTGGGNACNCTNAGTCGNGCAGATGGNGTACTNTTTGTNNANCAAAAAACNGACCCNATTCGAGAAATTGAAATGGGCGATATTGTGATTGGTGAAGTCAATCGAATCAACGCAAAGACTGCTGAAATCAGAATTCTGCATGTTGAAGGTAAACCCGTTCGAACCCTTCCTGCGAGNCATTTGTTTGCAGATATCTTTGTTGCCAAGATTGTGGACAAATTCATGCCAAGTCCGGGTGATGCCATGCGCAAGCGGGATTTGATTCGCGCTAAGATTGAGCAACTAGAGCCGATGTTGCGTGCAGAATGTCGTTCTCATGATGACCTTGGAATTATTCAAGCGATGTGCCCTGCCTGTGGCGAAAAATTGGTCACTTCAGCAGATGTACCAGATGTCAATGTCGTTTGCAATCGATGTGATTACGTTGGATTCCGAGCCCTNTCCAATGGTTTCGGACACGGGTANGANATCCCTTCTGACAGTACCATCTCTACCCTCAACCGAGACGGTGAGCGGTGGTCAAATGAATCCATGGCNTTCATTTCAAAGGATGGTGAGCGACCCTACCTTTCTCCACTTTCCGATCATCGTCGAGGAAGCGTTCATCCCACACCCAAAGATGTTGAGAAATTCTTGGGGTCCGTCCACCAAGGTAGTGGTAGGCGTGGTGGTGGAGGCCAAAGACCTCGGCGCGAAATGCACGATGCAAAGTGCACAATGTGTGGTGTAGATACCAAATTGCCGTTTAAGCCCACACCAGGAGTTCCCGCGCGATGTTTGGCNTGCAAGGAAAAGGTCGACAATGGTGAAGCAACCAAAGAAGAGTTGGCTGCAGAACGCGAAGTACTCAACAAGGCTCGAGCAAAANCAAAGGAAACTGAGGGGATGAAACTCTTCATCGGTGGTGTTCCTTACTCAGCAACTGAAGAGCAAATCACTGAACTGTTNTCCCCACATGGTGAACTNAAGGATGTACATCTAGCCATGGACAAAGAAACTGGTAAGAGCAAAGGGTTCGCCTTTGTCACCTTCAAGTCTTACAAGCAGGGTGAGGTCGCGATTGAAGCACTNAAAGGGACCAAGATGGANGGCCGAAAGCTGACCATCCAAGAATCGAAACCGAAGGGTGGTAGCCGCCAAAACAATCGAGGTAGAGGGCGCAGAGATCGTCGCTGAGGTGATTTCTTGGCCTGGTTGGTCATTGATGGATACGAGGATGAGCCAGCTGCCTTTGGTGTGCCACCCTACGTTGGATTCCACGTGCGCTACATCTGTGGTGTCATGGAAAATCGAAATGTAGACTACGATTACATCACCATCGATCAATGGAGGTTGGGTCAGCGTCCAGACTTGACCGCTTTGGANGGCATTGTGCTTCTTGCTGGTGCCATTGTTCCAGGGAAGTATCTTCGAGGCACACCCATCAGTCTACGTGAAACGGACGAACTTGTGAAGACACTNCCCCATAATGTACCATTTTTCGCAGGTGGTTGGGCGATTCGTGGTTGGAAACAACAGGGCTGGAATCCATTAAGGAAAGATTTGTTCTTGTGTGTTCAGGATACTGATGCCACGTTATCTTGGTATCTCTCTACGGGAGAAATGAAACATAAGCGACGTAGTGATGTGGAGTGGACCGCTTGGGCACAGGCGGGNGCNATTTCAAAAGCAGTCACTGAGCATCCAGATTTNGANGGACCTCTGACNTATGAGGTCGAAGTTTACCAAGGATGTGTCCGNTACAAACGNGGTTGNAAGTTTTGTATTGAACCGAAAAAAGGTNTCCCGATTTGGCGCACACCTCACGATGTAATCACTGAAGTCACGCGTGCTCTAGATAAGGGAGTGAAGCATGTTCGATTGGGAGGGATGACAGATGTGTACACCTACATGGCTGATGGAGTTGTGGAGTTNGAATATCCGGTTCCAAATCCGGAACCACTCNCNCAATTATTNCATGGNTTGAGAGAGGATGAACGATTGGAAACATTGCATGTNGACAATGGAAATCCATCGATAATCGCGGAAAATCTTGAACCGGCGACTGAAATCACCAAAACGTTGGTTGAGACATTATCCGATGGATCCGTACTCTCATTTGGTTTGGAATCTGCAGACCCCACCGTGCATGAGGCGAATTGGTTAAATTGTGATTCTGAGCAACTGAAAATCGCCATTCGACATGTCAANCAATTTGGACGCGAACGGGGTGANCGCGGTTTGCCCAAATTACTCCCAGGNCTGAATTTCATCGCAGGACTGAATGGGGAAACAGCACAGACATATCAAATGAACAAAGACNTGCTGCAATCNATTCGAAANGAAGGNTTGTGGTTACGCCGCATCAACATTCGGCAGGTTGAAGGAGAAGGCTTCCAAGAAATCCCCAGTGAATCCTTTACAGATTTCAAAGCATGGACAAGGGATGAAATCGATGGGCCACTGTTGAAAGAATTGTTTCCGCTAGGGCAGAAACTCACCGACATCACGTGGGAATCACACGATGGGAGAATTCGTCTACCGAATCACCTGAACGATACACACCGTGACCCCTCGATTTACGGGAATTCTGGAATCACATTTGGTCGACAAATCGGAGCCTACCCTATTCTCATCGGCGTGCCTTATCACATTCCATTGGAAACTCAAGGGGAGATTATCGTCACAGGACATGGGAACCGTTCCATTACCGGAATCGAAACCAAATTGAATATGCAAACCATCAACCAAAAGCAATTGGTTGCCATCCCAGGTATCGGTGAAAAATCTGCGTGGAACTTGATTTCTGCTCGAGTAAAAGCCGCTCGTAAGGAACGTAGATTTGACGATTTACAATCTTGGTTCGATGCAGCTGGTGTCGAATTGTTTGACTTGGCGAAACAAATTTTGGAGGTATGAAATTGGTTCGAGAATTGATTCGTTTGGATGGTGTCCATAGGGCCTTCGGAGCCGTAAGTGTTCTCGACGGCATTAATTTACGGATTGATGAAGGGGACAGGATTGGCGTCGTTGGACACAATGGAGCTGGAAAAACAACACTCCTGCGGACGATTTCTGACCAGAAACAAGATGTTGGAGACATCACATTTGCTCCTGGACTCAGAATCGCATACCTCACACAGATTCGCGATATTGACGAAAATGCAACGCTCGAAGAAGAGTTGAATCGAAGAGGGCATCAATTCAAAGAATTGGAAGAAGAAATTGCGGCCATTGAATCCCAGATGGCCGACCCTACTTTTTACGAGGGAGATTGGCAACCTGTGTTAGATCGATATTCCGAATTACAAGCTCTCTCCGCACGCTCCGGTGGAACTGATGTTGCAGGTCATGCAAAGAATATCCTCGATGCACTCGAACTTGGGCACCACCCACTAGACATGCCTTTGGCCAAATTATCGGGAGGGGAACGTGCCAAAGTCGCACTGGCAAGACAGTTGGTCGGCATGGGGGAAATCGACGTATTCTTCCTCGATGAACCGACCAATCATCTCGATTTACCGACCTTGGAATGGCTTGAGAAGTTCTTGGCGAAGTTCCAAGGCTCACAGCTGATTGTGAGTCACGACCGATTTTTCTTGGANCGAATTTGNACACATGTCTTGGAGATTCANGATGGACACACTCGCGGGTACACNGGAAATTATACAGCATATTTGCANCAAAAGGAATTGTTTTTNCANACTCTTGATGACCGNATCNNCAANTGTGAAAANGAAATNAAACGCNTNANTGGNGCNTTACAATCAATGAAAAGAGCAAACAAATATGACAAATCNATTTCACAAAAGCATCAGATGTTGTCACGATCTCAACGNGAACTAAAATGGTTAAAGAAACTCAAACCAAAGGAGCGGCGNGGGCTACAATTCAATCTNCAATCGACTGAAAAATCAAGCCTAGATGTCTTGGACTTCAGGCAGGCCTCACTCAAATTTGAGGGATTGAATCGTCCGATTTTAAACAAGGTCGAAATCGGAGTTCGNCGTGGACAAAAAATTGGTATTGTTGGGGCCAATGGAGCAGGGAAAACCACACTACTCAGAATTATCAACAAAGAAATTTCATTGGATGACGGCGTCATTGATGTTCGCCCAGGNGTTGAGATTGGATATTTCCATCAAGATCATCGAACGNTNGATTTTGATTTGACACCTGTTGAGCAAGTTCAGAAACTCAAACCACGAATGGACTATGGTGACATCCGGGCTATGCTNGGTCAATTCCAGTTTACCAAGGAAATGGTTTCGACACCACTCAAGAAATTGAGCGGAGGAGAACGTGCACGAATCGCCATGCTNAAGTTGCTACTTGAAGAGAANAANATGTTGCTGTTGGATGAACCGACCAATCATTTGGATACCGATGCCAAAGAAGCATTGGAAGAAACCCTCCAGAACTACGATGGCTGCATAATGACCGTGAGTCACGATCGCTGGTTCCTAGATCAGGTCTGCGATACGATTTGGGAATTNCCNGGGGATGGAACGATTGTAGTACATCCNGGNAATTACTCNGACTATTTACGACGAAAAACGAAGGCGTGAGAATATGAAGACTATTCTGGAAGCGGCGGAAATTTTGCGTGATTCTACCAATGAGTTAACCCGTGCATTGCTGAAGGATTGCAAGCAAATCGATTGGATTTACAATCCATTGGATTATGCATGGGCCCCTCACAAAGAATGGGTTGAGCGATTTTCTGGAAATGGTGCCAGTACCTTGCTTGTGGGTATGAACCCCGGNCACGGGATGGGAAATACNGGTGTTCCGTTCGGTTGTCCTGAACAAGTACGCGATTTTTTGAACATCACTGGACTTGAGGTGCATCAACCTNCTCGGATTCATCCAAAGCGNANCGTTTACGGNTTAGAATGCCCAAAAGCNGAGGTCAGTGGCCGNCGTATTTGGACANCATTGGCCGAGCATTATGGNACCCCCGAAGCAGTAAGTCGTGATCTGTACATTGTCAATCATTGTCCACTTTGGATGTTCAATGAAGCNGGACAAAACATCACTCCTGACAAGTTAACTGGTCGCGCCGCTAAGAATTTGAAAANAATCTGTGACANTCATCTACANACTGTGGTTTCGGAAATGGGAATCAAACGTGTCATCGGTGTTGGCAGATATGCTCAGAAACAGGCAGATGCATTGTTCGATGAAATCGAAGTCGATTGGGTNCCACATCCGAGTCCTGCATCNCCTTTTGCCAATCGTAACGGTGGGGCNGATTGGCGGGCCGNNTTCAAGGAAAAACTCGGNATTTGAAGGCTCATTCCGCCGGGGAGAATGTTAAGTGAGGCCTTTGGCCTAGGTGTAAACATGATAACACCCCAATACCTGTTTGAAAATGCAGAAAAATATGGTGAAATGCCAGCACTGTCCACCAGAAAGGGTGAGGCAGTTAGAGGCGAAGAATGGCAATGGAACACNGACACTTGGTCGCAGGTTCTAGACAAAACACTCGCCATTGCAAAGTCATTGCATGCCATGGGCTACGAGAAGCATGACAAGTTGAGCATCTACTCTTACAACCGCCCAGAATGGTTTCTATTGTATGCAGCATCACAGATGCTGAACGGTGTCGCAGTTGGCGTGTATCATACCTGCTCGCCCGAGGAAGTTGAATGGGTGGTTGGAAACTCGGAATCCAAGTTCGTCTTTGTGGGAACCAACCCACAGGGCGGTGATGATCCAGAGAAGATGCCGAACACACGCATGGACAAAATCATGACCAATCTACCATTGATTCAGAATGCAATTGTTCTCGATGATTCNGGAACCATGGAGTCCGACCGGGCCATGACATGGGCTGATTTCTTGGCTGCTGGCGTTGATGTTGAAACATCCGTCATTAAGGAAAGAATGAANGGTGTNCAACCCCATGACACTTGTGCACTCATCTACACGTCGGGCACCACTGGCAACCCNAAGGGTGTCGAATTGACTTACGATAATTTCACATTTGAATTGGATTGNATTGAGAAATTTATTCGATTCTCNCCNGGTGACGGATATGTTTCTTGGTTGCCTTTGGCCCACGTTTTCGGACAGGTTGCCGACAATCACTTGTGGGTGCGTGATGCAATGCATCTTCACGTTGTCGACAATGCATTGCATGCAGTCGATTATGCCAAGAANGTNCAACCNGCACTNTTNATCGGNGTNCCTCGAATNTACGANAANGTCTATTCAAACCTNAAGAGTACTTTGGATTCCAAGGCAATCATCCGTATTGGGTTGAAGATTCCTGGACTGAAGAAGGTCTTACAAAAAGCTGTCAAGAAAAAGATNGGAATGGTCAACTGCAAGTATGCAATCACTGGTGCTGCACCAATCAATCCGGATATTCTCAAGCTGTTCCACCACATTGGTGTACCGTTGTATGAAGGATATGGNATGACTGAGACCACAGCTGGGGCATCTATCAATTACAAGGGCAACATGAAAATTGGGTCAGTCGGCCGAACATTACCGGGCGGAACCGAACTCAAAACGGATACAGATGGAGAAATCATGTTCAGNGGCCGCCACGTGATGAAGGGTTACTACAACAATCCCGAAGCNACGGCTGAAGTCATGGATGGAGAATGGCTNCGGTCTGGTGACATCGGGAAAATTGACTCGGACGGGTACGTNACCATCACCGGACGCAAGAAGGAATTGTACGTCAGTTCCGGTGGAAAAAACATCGCACCACTGGTCATTGAAGAAACCATGAAAGGAATCCCACTGATTTCTCAATTCTTCTTGGTTGGAGATGCCCGAAAATTCTGCAGTGGACTGGTGACTCTCGATGTCTCAGCCATTTTGCGTGATAAGTTCGGTATGGACGGTGCACATCTACCCAAAGATCCNGCAAAGCAGATTGCTCTGCTGAATGAGCAAGGGCACCAACTCTCTGAATATACAGATAGTCCAGATGTTCATGCAGAAATTGAGGCGCAGGTNATGGAATTGAACAAGCAATTCGCACCNCCAGAGCAAGTCAAGAAATTCACCATCTTACCTCGAGATTTCACAGTAGATGATGGCGAGTTGACACCGACCCTCAAGATTCGTCGGATCCAGATTCGTGAGAACTGGGGAGATGAAATCGAACATATGTACGCTTGAAACCAAATCTCTCGCGTATGCGCACGGTGGCCTACGGCCACCGCCGATGGGCTCAAGCGTCATGCTGAACTCGGAATTGTATGGCGAGTGGAGCATCGGCACCGTCGACCGATGACCTCTCTAGTGCATTTGATGCATCTGGNGTCCCTCTTCGTGTGATTACTGCAGCCTCTCTCTTTGATGGCCACGATGCAGCAATCAACGTCATGCGACGCTTGATTCAAGCCGCGGGTTGTGAAGTAATTCATCTTGGACATGACCGAAGTGCTCTGGATGTGGTCAAGGCTGCAATTGAGGAAGATGCACANGCTGTGGCACTGACCTCTTACCAAGGTGGCCATATGGAATATTTCACCTACATTCGTGAATTACTTGATGCAGCCGGACGCGAAGATATTCGTATCTTTGGTGGGGGAGGGGGAACGATTACNCCCCCTGAAATTCGTGACCTACATGCAGCTGGAATTACCCGCATTTATTCACCTGATGATGGGCGCCAAATGGGGCTGCTTGGTATGATTGATGACTTGGTTAAACAAGCGAGTGAGTGCAATCTCTTGTCCCAAAACATGGGTTTGGACAAAACAGTAACTCCTGAGCAACGCCAGAAAGTTGCACGTCTCATTTCAATGGCAGAGAATGCCGACCCNGTTTCGTTTGCNCAGGCGATGAAAAACTGTCGNAGTCGTCCGATTGAAACNCGTGTCCCCGTGATTGGATTCACTGGAACAGGTGGTGCTGGAAAATCCAGCCTACTGGATGAATTGATGCGNAGAATCACCACACAGAATCCNCAACTCAATGTCGCATTGTTGTGCACTGATCCAACTCGGAAGCGAACGGGTGGAGCATTGCTCGGCGATAGAATTCGAATGAATACACTCGTCAGTGATCGACTCTTCATGCGAAGTTTGGCCAGTCGGGCCAGTGGAAAGGAACTCTCGGAAAAAACACGAGAAGCTATCGAAGTTTGTCAAGCGNTTGGCTATGATCTGATTTTTGTAGAGACCAGCGGAATTGGACAAGGTAGTGATGCGATTACCGATGTGAGTGACATCAGCCTGTATGTGATGACCAGTGAATTTGGTGCNCACACACAGTTGGAAAAAATCGAGATGCTCGATGTGGCTGACCTTGTNGTACTCAACAAATTCGAAAAACGTGGTGCAGAAGATGCACTTCGCGCCATTCGAAAACAAGTCAAGCGNAACCGAAATTTGTTCGANATGGATGATGCTGCTCTCCCAGTCATCCCAACCATCGCCAATCAGTTTGCCGACCCTGGTGTCGATTTACTCTGGGAACGATTGTCACAAATACTCTCGGANCGGCACGGAATGATTCTTGCTGCAAGAGAGCCACAGTTGCCGGAAANTGGCATGCCTGAACCCCAGCACATCATCCCACCTGAACGCATTCACTATCTTGCAGACATCTCGCGAACAGTTCGCGATTACCATACAAGAACCGATGAAATGTCGCAGAAGGTGCGTTTGGTGCAACAATTGGAGGCTACTGCACGGTACATGTCGAGTTTGGCTGATGGNACCGGAAGCACACTATCCACTGGAGCGGCGGCNGCGGTGGCAGACATTCGAATTCAAGCGGATGANATTCGAAATACCATACACCCTATGGTCTGGTCAATGATTNCTGGTTTCGAAGAAAAATCTGCACAATACCGTAGTGGAACTTACACCTACCAAGTCAGAGGTCGGGATTTCTCTGTAGAAACAACCACCAAATCTCTGGCCCACTCAAACATCCCAAAGGTNGCCTTGCCAAACTTTGCNGATGCGGGTGACCTACTAGGTTGGCTACGTCGNGAAAATGTNCCGGGTACTTTCCCCTACACAGCAGGTGTATTCCCGTTCAAGCGAGCCGATGAATTGCCAACGCGTATGTTTGCAGGNGAAGGACCCGCGGCNCGAACCAACAAGCGATTCCACTACCTTTCAAAAGGTGAGGATTACGCCAGACTTTCTACAGCGTTCGATAGTGTNACTCTGTATGGAAGAGACCCACATACACGNCCAGACATCTATGGAAAGGTCGGCGAATCAGGCGTCAGTATCTATACGGTCGACGAAATGAGTACATTGTTCGATGGATTCGATCTTTGTGACCCGAACACCAGTGTGTCGATGACCATCAACGGACCTGCAGCAATTGTTTTGGCGATGTTCTTCAATGCGGCCATTCGACAACAGGTCACCAAATTTACTCAAGACAACGGTCGCGAACCCAATGAACAGGAACATGCCGAAATTTCTGAGAAGACCTTGCAAACTGTACGTGGAACNGTACAGGCTGACATCCTCAAGGAAGATCAAGCCCAAAATACCTGCATCTTCTCCACTGAATTCAGCCTCAAACTGATGGGAGATGTGCAGCAGTTCTACATCGATCAAGGTGTACGAAACCACTANTCTGTCAGTATNTCGGGATACCANATCGCNGAGGCGGGTGCGAATCCCATCAGTCAATTGGCNTTCACTCTNGCAAACGGNTTCACNTACGTCGAATATTACCGCAGCCGNGGGATGAACATNGATGAATTTGCNCCNAANCTATCNTTTTTCTTNTCCAANGGNTTGGACCCCGAATANACAGTGATTGGTCGAGTNGCNCGCAGAATTTGGTCNGTNGCCATGCGTGATTTGTATGGAGGNAATGAGCGCTCTCAGAAATTGAANTANCANATTCAGACCAGNGGACGNAGNCTNCACGCTCAGGAAATNGANTTCAANGATATTCGNACNACNCTNCANGCACTACTNGCNGTNCAAGANCANGCCAACAGTNTGCACACCAATGCNTACGATGAGGCGATTACCACACCCACAGAAGAAAGTGTTCGNCGNGCCCTAGCTGTTCAACTCATTGTCAACAAAGAGAGNGGCTGGACCAAGACNGANAATCCNCTTCAGGGNTCATTCATNGTNGANGAATTGACNGANNTNGTNGAAGAAGCNGTNCTCACNGAGTTNGAGCGCATCGCNGAGCGNGGTGGTGTNCTCGGCGCNATGGANACCATGTATCANCGNGGNAAGATCCAAGANGANTCACTCTACTATGAGGAGCAGAAGCACTCCGGAGAATTGCCCATCACGGGAGTCAACTTCTTTGAGAACCCAAATGCTGCTTCGTTTGATGAATCCAGTGCAGACGACTTTGACATGGAATTGGCGCGTGCAACACCCGAGGAAAAACAGGGTTGCTTGTCTCGTCTGGCACAGTTCCACAAAACCCACTCCAAGGAAGCACCACAGGCGCTTGCACGTCTGCAAGAAGTTGCGCGCACGGGCGGCAACGTCTTCGCCGAATTGATGGAGACGGTGAAGGTTGCAAGCCTCGGTCAAATCACAGATGCTCTGTTTGAAGTCGGTGGCCAATACCGCCGCAACATGTGATTATTCAGACGATTCTTCTGGAATCATCTTGTCCCACAACATGACACCGAGCAGAGCTCCCAAGATTGGACCGACGGTGTAGATGATCAGATCGATGTTGTTGGCCATATCACCAAACACCCAGACACCAAACCATCGTGCGGGGTTCATTGCAGCACCCGTCAATGGGCCACCCATCAGGATGTCGGCCATGACGACCAAACCGATTCCAAAACCAGCAATTCCAGCTGGTGCACGATTGTCAACTGCAGTCCCCATGATGACAGTCATCAACAAGAATGTCAGAATCGCCTCAATCATGATGGCTTGTTGAGTATTCA
>NZXM01000073.1 GCA_002701965.1 Methanobacteriota archaeon
CTTCTGTCATGATAGAAACGTAGTCTGTACACTAGATAATGGATTTCCCTGCCACTCGGCAAATTTGCTGATTGACTAATGTAGGGGCAGAATTCATTATCCGGCTGAGCATGCCCTTTCTATGCAAGTCGTACATCTGCAATGGAATCGCCCCAAAATGGCGCGTTCCGGATTTGATGACTTGCTGGTCCCCTGCACGCGCGTTGAGGTTGTTGCTCACCTTTCTGTGACCGATTCCGGTGTTCGACAGTTGCTTCGATGTGATTTCCGAGATGGGTTTGGACCAGAGGACCTTTCAGATTCTGAACATATGACGTTTGAGACCACCCTTCATGGAGAAGAGGGGGAAAATCCAGTGGTCGTTTTCAACACACATCCATTGGCTGTAGCCGGTGTTGCTTTCCCAGATATTGCTGTTCTACCACCATACACCTTCACTGAAGATGGAATTTCGATCACCTTGCGTGGCGTCTCAAGTGGTATCAGCAAATTCTTGGCATTGGCACGCGAAATCATGCCACCTGATATGGTCAAAGTAATCAACGAAGATGATGGTGAAGACGGGCCTCGCTCACTACTCGGTGAAAAGCAGTGGGAAGTGGTTCAAGCCGCAGTCCAATGGGGCTACTACAATGACCCGAAGGGTGTTTCCATGCGGCAGATGGCGGAACGACTCGACATGGCACGCTCAACATTGGGTGAGCACCTGCACAACGCAGAAGCAACCATCATGAAATGGTTGGTCGAGAACGATTGACTACTCTTCTTCGCCCCAATCAATTTCTTCTGAATCTGGCTTGGCGGTCTTCGCGACGTAAGAACAACCCAATAGAGAAAAGATGGCGAGAATCCAAATCAGCAGGGTAATCTCATCGATAAATGAGGCGTCTGCGCCGTCAAAATTGGTCCAATAACTGTAAGGTTGGGTATTGGTAATCACGAGATNNTTGAANTCTTCAGATTGTGCTTCTGTCATCGATGANCTCTGNGANATCTGGAANACNGGNTGTAAATCATCGAGNGTTGGATTCACCGCACCGATACCTCGNGTATCGAGATAGAAGTAGGAATTCAAGTCCCCTGCAATGGCTGCATTCACATTCGGTTCCATCTCCATCACAACTTCTCCACCGAAGTAGACGGGTAAGGCGCCNGGGAAAATATCCAGNACGCTTTCTTGTGCAAGCAACTTGGCTTGAATCGGATTTTCCAGTGGATCAAGCGTAAACGTGTGGGTTTGAGTTTCGATTCCNTGGACAGAGCCTGTGCCGGTAATTTCACTGGTTTGCACCGCATATCCTCCGAGATTCGCCATTGCAGGTTGGGACGCATCGTAGTAACTTCCAACCGCTCCGGTCTGAACAACAGGGTCTAGGAGACCGTATGCAGATGCATTGCGTGCGGGTGTCCGCCATGGNAGATGGATATCACCGTCTTCAGCAATAATCTGCCCTGGTTCATGGTCACCTACAGCACCGGTGTAGACCGAATAAACAGAGNCGGAATCCGTCGAACACGGCCCATCGACATCAGTGTCCCCACAACCAAAGAAGGTCGCGTTCTTCTCTANAGAAACCCACCCACTGAGTGGATCTTCCCATCCGAACAACCATTGGTTCACTGACTGAGTTTTGTAGGGNACAACATCGAGGAATTGCTCCAATAATGGNTCGAGGAATTGGTCAAACACAGTGTAACTGAACAACCANCGAAGAGCATTGGCTGAATTGTTGTCGAGGTTGTAGATTTGGGCCACTAAAGCCTCATCCCAAACGTGAACTTCNCCACCAGGAGTTGGNATAAAATTCTCATCCATCGGTACCGAGTAACCCATGATTTCACCGTACATGAAATCAATGGCGAAATCACCAGTAATCCGATGAGGGCCATCGAATAGGGTGGCAGTCACTTCGGAATCGAGATCGACTACATCACCATACACCAAGCCCCAAGCCCCTTGTTGATTGAGTCCCAGTGTGATGTACTCGTTGTTGATNGGATCAATCGAGCCGAAGGCTTCGTAGAACCANTCATCAGCATGNATCCAACCTTCACCACCAGAGAGAATCATCTCATACTTGGTGACTGAAGTAAACCAGTCCCCTGCCCAATTTTGGACGATGCCCACCATGTCTGTGTAACCGAATCGATCGGCGGGATTCAGAGTGTAGTCATCAACGACTGCAAACGGATCTTCCAAGGCACCCTGTAGGATGTTGGTNGAACCNCAGAGAATCTTCTGACTGTCACATTTGAGCATGCCCACGTTGGTGCCATCAACAACGCCGAATAGCAAATTCTGCAATGTCGGTTCGTCATTAATTGTGACACCCGTCATTTCGTCCAAACGCTCATTCAAAGATTCGTGACTTGTGGATTCAAGATGGGCTCCACCACCATGATTNGCGAAACGAGTGTTGATAGTATTGTAAATCGCATGATCACGCGCAAAGGTTTCCGTATCATCGGCACCAGTGTACCCAAACATACTCGCACGCGCGAGAGAATTGCTACCGTTATCTGGCGCACCCAATCTCACCATTAGCATGGGGCCAATGTCACAGGTCAAAGCAATACAAACTGATGAGTCACCTGGATCTTTTGCATCGTACAAAACGTGATGCAGTGTTGTGTTGTCATCGGCCGAGTCTCCCCATGCGACCTCTGCGCGCATGGCTTCTTCACCGGCATCGGTGAGGTCATCACTAACCCAAATGGAAGGAGCTCTTTCACTCAAATCGATATACAACATGTCTCGAGTAAATGCGCCTTTAACGAAGGANGAACCAAAGTCAATCGCACTGCCAACCGCCCCGATTTTCTGAGTATTGAACAAGATGTTGATGTTGGTCAATTGTACATCTCCAGATTCACCATCCAACCAATTGTATTCATTGTATTCTCGATAGGTTAGGACACCTGCTTCTTCATCATGGTACAGAACCTCACGTATGGTGGACAATTCATAGGTAAATGGACCCAATTGTTCGAATTCCATTTCAGTCTCGTCGCCACTCTGCAGAGCAGCAGCATTCGATAGGTTCCAAGCGAAAAATGATCGCTCTGAGGTTGCATTCAACCATTCTTCATCCTCCCAAGTCTCATTGTCCATCACTGTNGCTGTGGANAGGGTCTCTTCGGTGACCTCCATNACATANGGTGAAATTACAGCGAGGTTGATTCCCATGAGGAGAATTCCGACGATTCCGAGTGCGAGGGCTTTGGCGTTCATGGTTACGCTCGTGCGGGTAAGAAGCATAAGCACTGCGATGGNGGATTATGACCTGATACTGAATAGAGAAGATTCAAGTCGCAAACAAACTTGGCAGAATTATGGAAGAACATATTGAGTATAATCCAAGTTTTACAATGTTGACACTGGCGTTGGCGCCAGGGGAGAGTGTGAAGGCTGAACCGGGTGCAATGGTTTGTCAATCNGGTGTTGAAATGGCGACTGGAATGAGTGGCGGAGGGGGCCTTGGTGGATTCTTCAAGAGTATGGGTAAAGCCATGCTAGGTGGAGAGTCCTTTTTCCTCAACACGTTCACTGCAGGGCCTGCCGGAGGATGGGTCAGTCTAGCCCCCTCAGTACCTGGAGACATCGCATGGTTTGACTGCCAACCGGGACAAAATTTGTTCATCCAAAGTGGTTCCTATCTTGCTTGCACTGCAAACGTAGAAACCGACACGAAATTCCAAGGTGCAAAGGGNATGTTCAGCGGAGAAAGTATGTTTTTCATTCGTGCATTCACTCAAGCGGGTGTAGGGCGAGTATACTACAACTCATATGGAGCCGTAAAGCAGATTCCAATTCAGCCTGGACAAACTGTCACAGTTGATACTGGACACCTGGTCGCCTACACTGAAGGTTTGCAATATACCATTGGTAAAGTGGGTGGAATGAAGTCACTCGTCTTTGGAGGCGAAGGACTGGTCATGCACTTCCAAGGCCAAGGGACGATTTGGATCCAAACTCGAAATGTAAGTGGATTTGCAAGTACGTTGATACCGTTCTTGCCGACCGGGAATTAGGACTGCAAANCCTCTCGCCCTNCGGGCGAATCATCAAAGGTCGCCCGTGACGCGCGTAGCGCGTTCGGCATGTCAATTCACATTCGAGTTCCGATGCTTCCCGGTGCCGGGAAGGAAACATGGGATGCGGTTGTGAATGAAGAAAATCAAGAGCATCTCATCGAAAGTAATGCGATTCTATTGGATGTCTTACGTGACCAAGCTGGTACTCTCGGTGTCAAACGCGGATGTGACATGGGCACCTGTGGCTGCTGCGCAGTACTCGTCGACGGAGAACCGAGACTATCCTGCCTATGTTTGGCTAAAGAGGCGCAAGGAGCCAAGATTACCACTGTTGAGGGATTGGCAGATGGACATCATTTGCATCCCATTCAGCAGTGCTTTGCAGAAGCAGGAGGAAGTCAGTGCGGATTTTGCACACCGGGTTTCTTGGTTGTCAGCGCGGCGTTACTAGATGAAAACCCTGAACCTAGTCGAGAAGAAATCAAGTGTGCCATCGAAGGAAATCTCTGTCGGTGTACCGGATATCAGCAAATTGTCGACGCCGTAGAGATGGCGGCATCCATGAAACGCGAAGGTACAACTCCCCCAGATCCAACCAATCCAAAATCGGACCCGCACCCAGTGGGTCCCGATGATCCATCATTGCCCCCGGGTAGTTCAAAGTAGGTGTTTGAGATGGCCAAAGGATATCGTCAAGCACCCGGAAAAGGGGGAGACAAAAAGCGCACAGACGGCAAGCGTGTGGCCGGGCAACAAGATTTCGGCGTACCTGGTTCAGGAGGGTCAAACCCACATTCAAATCTCCAAGATTTAGACTATGTTCCCGAATCTGTGGGTGGTTGGAAAAAGCAGCCGCGTGGCCCTCACGTTCACGATCGACACATCACCGGGATGACGATTGGTAAATCAGTCCCCCTCGTCGATTCAAATTGGAAAATCACAGGCCAGGCACAATACGGAGATGATATTCGATTGCCTGGCGAACTGATTGGTAAAATTCTGAGATCACCCCACCATTACGCAAAGATTCGCTCAATCGATGTTTCTGCTGCTGAGGCTATGGATGGAGTATTTGCTGTAGCCACTGGACAAGATTCAGTGAACAAATTCGGAGTCCTCCCCGTAACCAAAGATGAGCATGCAATGGCCCAGGATAAAGTGCGGCATGTTGGCGACTTGGTTGCATGCGTCTGTGCGATTGATGAAGCAACTGCCATTGAGGCGATGAATGCAATTTCAGTTGATTATGAGGTCCTACCAAGTATCCACGATATGGAGGACGGATTGAAGGATTCAGAGAATCCGATTCACGATCGTGGCAAATATCACATTGGAGAATCGAATGTACAAAAGCGAGTTTTTCAGCAATTTGGCGACCTTGATGGAATGAAGAAGGCACCATATGTACACGAATCAGATTGGGAGACCGCAGGTCTGCACCATGGATTTACTGAACCACATGCTGTTGTAGCACATTGGGACCCATCTGGGAGATTGACCGTGTGGACACCTCAGCAAGTACCACACTATCTACACCGTGGATTGTCTGCAGTTCTGGATATACCCATGCACCAAATCAACGTCCATCGAACATTTGTTGGAGGCGGTTTTGGTGGCAAATCAGATCCATTTCCACACGAAATGTGTGCAGCGATTCTTGCTCGGAAATCTGGCCGCCCTGTACGGATAAATTTTGATCGTGAGGAAGTCTATTGGATCAATCGTGGTAGGCACCCCTCCAGAATCCAAATGGGCGTTTTTGCGGACGATGAAGGGAGAATCGCTGGCATTGAAACTGACGCGCTCATCGATGGTGGAGCGTTTGCATCATTCGGCCATGTGACTACCTACTACAATGGAGTGCTACATACAGCACCTTACGAAATTGGTGGGTTCAATTACACTGGCGCTAGAGTCTGGACAAACAAACCTGCGAGTGGTGCAATGCGAGGGCACGGAGCCGTCAACAGCCGTTGTGCTGTCGAGGTAGGGATTGATGCGGTTTCCGAGAAAATGAATGTCGACCCAATGACATTCAGACTGGCCAANCTATTGCCACCCCACAGTCGAACCATCACTGGATTCAGAGTCACCAGNACNGGCATGAGAGAGTGTCTNGCGAAAGTACGCGAACAATCTGGTTGGGATGAAAANTTCAGAAACTTGCCNCTCGGAAAAGGCATTGGCGTCGGATGTGGATTTTTCATTTCGGGTTCAGGACTTCCAATCCATTGGGANCCNGAAAATTTCCCNCATGCTACCGTNCATCTACAGTGCGACATGGATGGAGGTGTGACCGTACACACTGGNGCTGCAGATATTGGNCAAGGNAGTGANACNGCTGTCNCACAAGCGGTCTCAGAAGTGCTGGCACTNCCANTAGATATGATTCGCATNCGCAGTAAGGAAAGTGATACTGCNCCGGTCGACTTGGGTTCTTATTCAAGTCGTGTAACGTTCATGAATTGCAATGCGGCAATCAAAGCCGCATGCGAATTNCGCGACAAAGTTCTGAAGGCAGCTTGGGAAATTACCGGATACAANCCTGATGTGTTGGTCTTAGGAGATAGGCGGATTTACTACAAGCATGACCCTGCAGTTGGCGTCTCCTGGTTGGAAGCTGTGCACAAGGCACAGGCCGATGTGGGTTCGCTGATTGCNTCTGGTGCNTATCGTACNCCNCCNATGGGNGGNNTTCACAANGGTGCAGCNGCNGGNTTGGCNCCNGCNTATTCNTTCTCAGCCTATGTTGCTGAGGTCGATGTGGATGTAGAAACCGGATTTGTCAAGATTACCAAAGCTTGGGCAGCACATGATTGTGGTAAAGCCCTCAACCCTCTGGCAGTTAAGGGGCAAATCATTGGCTCCTGTCATATGGGCATGGGGCAGGTTTTGTCTGAAGAGATGAAGTATGGTCGAGATGGACACCTCATGAATCCAGATTTATTGGATTACAAGATCATGAGTGTGCATGAGATGCCCGATGTAGTCCCCATCATTGTCGAAAGTAATGATCCCGAGGGACCCTTCGGTGCAAAGGAAGCCGGTGAAGGGCCACTGCTTCCAATTTTGCCCGCGGTTTGCAATGCAATATACGACGCAATTGGTATTCGAATCGATGAATTGCCCGTCACCCCTGATCGCTTACACAAGCGAATTGAAAAGCATTGTAGAAAAATCGGGATTGATGATCCACTTGACTTGCCAGTACCCCGATTTGAGGCCGGACCTCTGCAACAGAAACTGGTCGAACGAGCCGATGCTCACGCCAAACGTGATCATCTGAGAGATATTCAAGAGGACCGTTCATCCTACGTAAATGGTGTATTGTTTGGATTCGACCCGGACAAGCCGATGGCCGAACAGAAAGAAGGATGGAGAGAAGCGGTCATCCCAACACCTGAAGATTTGGCAGACCCTTCCAAGCGTGCTGCCCGAGCATGGGGCCATGTTGAACGAAGACACCGAGGTGATGACTGATGCGAATGCCCCCATTCACACTTCATACACCCTCCAATTTATCCAAGGCACTTGCGTTGGCCACTGAACTAGACAATTTCGATTGGGTTGCTGGCGGCACCGATTTATTGCCGAATTACAAGTGGCATTTGAATCCCAAGCCCCACGTAATTTCACTTGGAAAAGTAGGTGAGTTAACCGCTCTCTCTGGCACCGTTATTGGTGCCATGGTTCGAATACATGATTTGGCAAAAAGTGAACAAGTACATCCATTGATTCGCGAAACTGCGGGGACGATTGCAAGTGTGATGATTCGAAGATCAGCGACTGTCGGAGGCAATATTTGTCTGGATACTCGATGCTATTGGTTCAATCAAACCGAGGAGTGGAGAAGAAGCATTGATTGGTGCCACAAATGTGATTGTGATACTGGAGCCGATTGTCGAGTCATTCCGAATCAAAATACACTCTGTGTCGCTACCTATCAGGCCGATTTGGCTGCAGCTTTCATTGCACTAGACGCAACGATTCATCTTGCCAGTGGAGCGGGTGCTCGCTCAATGCCATTTGCAGAATTTTTCCAACTGGATGGCATGACTCGAAATGTACTGAAACCCGGTGAGTTGGTGACCCACGTCACACTCCCTGATGATGCCATGAATTGGCAAGGCGCCTATCAAAAACTACGACTACGAGAAACATGGGATTTCCCAGAGGCTGGTGTAGCGGCCGCTTGGAAACTCGAAGGTGGAAAAATCACTGGATTGCGAGTGGCCACCACCGGGTGCGAAAGCATTCCAGGAGATCATTCCGAATTGGCTGAAGCTGTCATTGATGAATGGGCTGGGAAAGAGAGTATTCAGAAATTGGCAGAGGGTGTCAGAAAGGCTGTAAAGCCAGTCAGTAACACGTATTTCCCTCCTGCATATCGTCGCAAAATGCTGCGTGTTCTGACACGAAGAGCCCTTGCACCGCTTGAACACCTTTGAGCGAGGCATTGATGCCGGATGAGCGATACGAAGCAACATGCAGCGTGCGTGGGTCGGGGTAATCCTATGTGCTGTAACCTTGTTCAGCTTACCACACAGTTCAGTTTCCGCGCAAGACATTCCCACACCTGTCGGTTGGGAAATGGGACTGGTTTATTCCGACGGAGCATCTGAAGATGACCCATTCCAGTTGGAAGAAGGAGAAACTTCGATCCGATTTTGGATTCGTAACGATAACTTGGCTGGCGATATTGATGTTACACTTGATTATGATTCATCATCAGGTGCAACTCTGAGTGGAGAAGAAACTGTCACAGTGGGAAGTGCATCAAATGATACGTTTACACTCAAATTGTCTAATCTTGACCTTTGGAGTGTCTCTGCTGGGACGGTATATGATTTCGAAATAAATGGGCAATTGACATCTTGGGGATTGGCACCTGTCGTTGCACCGGTGTCTAGTCAGAATATCGATGGAGAAGTTGTGGTCCCTGAATTGCATCGATGGCAGATTGAAATCACTGAAATTGAGCATAAAATCAGTGCTGGTACTGAATTTAATCTGCAGGTTGATTTCAGAAATATCGGTAACACAGCGGATAAGTTACAGAGTGTTTCGATTGAGGATGATTGCCCTGTTCTCAGCCCTGATGATGATGAATTTACGGATGACCTCACAGGAACATTGACCCAACCGAAAGAATCGATTTCCTCTTCGATTGTATTCGATGCATCCTCAACACATCCAACTCGGCTTTGTGAAATTGAGGTTACTGTTCGCTCCACTGGCGTTGCAAATGGTGGTTTAGGCGACTCGTCAAACAAGGGTGAAACCGTTGTCAATGTTGAAGCTCGACCAGTGGGGGCCCAGATTGATCAGGATGATGCCGATGTTGGAGACGATGATGGGCCACAAAATCAGGAGCAGGTGACCTCAGATAATTTCCTTGTATTCCCAAATCTACTCGCGCCGATTGGTATCGCTTCTGCAGCGTGGGTTAGAAGATGGCGAAAATGATACATTTTCGGCCAATCCTACCACTTCTGAGAACATGTGCCACCCAAATGATACGGAAAGGGTCAACTTGAAACTCCTTGCAAAACACAGATTTGACCATACTCGGCACTCAGCAACCTATATTTGCAG
>NZXM01000074.1 GCA_002701965.1 Methanobacteriota archaeon
CTGCAGGTGAACCATTTGTTCTGAATGAAGATGATCTATATGTCAACTGGGATACGAATTCAACAGCAGAAATAATACTTCATTGGGCAGAATCAGTTGATATTGAGCGTATTGACTTTGCATCACGTCAATTACTCTTGGCAGGTATCGTCACGGATACTGGAAGGTTTAGACACGCAAATGCAGACGCTTTGTTAGCTGCAGGGCGGTTGGCCTCATCGGATGGAATCGAATTCAGTGAATTCATTGAAGATATGGAATCTGTAGAACTCAATAATTCTCAGCGTGTTGCGATTGCCAAAGCATTGTCACGTGTCGAAACCCTGGACACTGGGCGCTGGTTTTTGTCACACACAAGGGCTGGTACAAACGAAGGAATTGTGGCTCGTTCACTGATTTCAGCTGGAGCTGATATTGCACTTGTTTGTCGTCGTCACCAGGGTCAGACAAGGTTGACAGCCAGAGCCACAGCAAAAACAACAAGCAAGGGAATTCACCTCGGTCAACTGATGGAACAAATGGTCATTCGCAGTGGCGGTGAAGGCGGTGGTCATGCAGGTGCCGCAGGATGGTCTGGGAGTATTGATGAAACAGATGCCCGTTCCGGTTTTATTTCCATATTGATGGGTACACAGGAGTCGCTTCAATGAACCCTGAGACAATCGTGAATGAGATTGGCTCCGGCATCCGTTCTGATTATGTTTCATCCGAGCCTCATGAATTACTACTAATCTGTGAGCAGGCTTTGGGCCAAGGTGAGCACCAAATTGCCAGTATGTTCTTCAATCGTCTAAACGAAATTGAGCAGTCAATATTCCACTTTCGCAATGCACAGTTACAAAATAATGCAGAACTGGCTCAACAGCACCTTGCATCTGCATTGCAGATCAGTCGTTCTAATGATCACAGGGACCACCTACTGGAAGCCAGAATCCGCATGGAATGGGGGATATTGCGTGCAAGTATTGGCGAACATGAACAAGCCGGTGTTGATTTGCGTTGGGCTATGGAGCGTCTTGGTGCAATTTCCGAAGGACATCGGTGGCATGGACTTTGTATTCTTAATTTGGCTAAATGGCACCAAAACCGTGGTGAATTGGGTATGGCTCTAGCGGTTCATGCTGAAATTTCGAGAAATGGTCCACATCATATTGAGATTGTTTCTATATCACGTCGAAATGCTGCCGAGTTACTTGTAGCGAAGAATCACATGCACTCTGCTTTGAGAAATCTCTGGATTTCACATCATGGGTTTCGTCAAACTGGAATGTTAGATGCTGCAATTGAATCAGGTTTACACTGGATTGACTTGGGTATTTCCGGACTTAATTCTCAAGCCCAGACCATGGACGATGCCGTACACAATGCGGCACCTCGTTCAGTTGGCGAGCCACTTCCTGCCCCCGAAATCCACCCAGATGATTTGAAATTGATGATTGAATGGATGAAGACACAAGAACTGGATGAAGTTGGGAATGAACTTGTCGATGAGGCTCAAGATTTAATCCATGCATAAGACGAAAATTGTCTCAATTCATCAACACTCCATGCAAGTGGTTCTGGAGGAGACAAACACCAACCGACCTCTGCAATCTGTGGGTCTGTAGATTCCCAAGAGATAGGAGTTGCAGTATCATCAACACGAATCCAAACCACATCGCCACCACCCTCTGCTAAATTTTTTGCAGTTTCTATCGCAGTTCCAAGCAAACCAGTTTCTTCGAAAACTTCGCGTAAAGCGGCAACCTCGCTTGATTCACCTGGTTCGACCCATCCTCCGGGTAACTCCCAACCGCGCTTGGCATGCCGAACCATTAGCCAGCACGCTTCATCTTGATCGATAGGAACAGGTGGATGGTCAGAAGGAGTGACCCATGCAACGACCCAAGATTTCATCTCAAAAACCTCATGGAATTACAACCTCATCATCTGAATCTAAACCTGTTTTGGCGATATCCATGTATTCTTTGGCCCAGTCTTCCCCTCTAGTAACCAATCGTCGTGAGTAGAAGAATGCAGCGGAAAATTCTCTACGATTCAACATTGATTGTAATTCAAGCTCCTCGTTGTTGGTTTCCACAACGTCATCAATCGAAGTTTGAATCGCTGGACTGACCTCAGTAAATTCTTGAGCCAATGTCTGCATACGTTGTAAGAAATCATCACGAGCTTGTATACTTGGTTGGCTCCAGGGAGTTGATTCCAGTGTTTCAAATCGTTTCTCGATACGAGCTCGATACGCATCTCGGACATCCAAGTGTGGCGCATATGATTGAGCCTGATCATAGCATAGCCATGCCTCGTCGTATGCCTGGAGTCTTTCATGCGCACGTCCCAGATGAATCCACATTTCAAAATTTTGAGGGCGGTTTGCGACCAGCATTCTTGCGAGAGGAATACACATTTCATCCCCGTTAGATTTCCAGAGCCTCTCCACTCGACGGCCGAACAAAACATTGCATCTAGGGTCAGATAAATCGAGATTTGAAAATCGATTACAGAATAATTCAATCATATCATCATCCAGAGAAGAATGCCANAAATCAGGATCTAAATGNTCNGATNTGAGNGCGGCTTCAAGCAATTCACGCCCAACCTCGACNATGGGGACTCCTTCCAATTGAGATAACTGATCAGGGTCACGACCTAGAACAGTGAACAAGTCCGTCAACAATGCTCTAGATCCAANNTCATCCTGTAATTTNTGCTTNATGTCAGCTAAAACTCGCCAGTTATCNGGGTGGGTGAAATCATACAGTAGNGCTTGCCTGGAGTTTTGCTCAGCCCAGTTGATATTCTCCATTTGCCTAGATGNATCTGAATCTGANAGTTTCAGGAATTTTCTAGCCTGAGATCTGTGCCGNTCCCCTAAACTCCTTCTGGGGTGCTGTAGGGTCCCAGCCAATCCTTGTCTCACTTAATCACCTATTGAACGGAAATGTACGGNGANGGGTCGNTGTCGGGTGACAACGTTGCATCGTATCCNATCTTACTTGTCGTCCCATCAGGGTTGCGAGATGGGTCCAAACTACTNCCCTTCTGGCCAGACAAAATTACTGTGTCTCGGTCTGGCTGCCAGCGTGTCATCAGGGCCCATTCTACACGTACAGGGTCACTTACATCGATATCACGATTCACTATAGTCACCATTTTCATACTACGGTGGCCNGCAAGTGCNGCATCAATGGCCCTACGGCCATCATCTACCTTCTTGGGTGTAATNCTAACCACTGCAGACAACCAACCGCATCCNCCCTCNGTCATGTGTACATCATGACATTCAGTTACATCTGAAACAGCAGTCTTGATTGTCGGTGCCCTAGGCAATCCCATCAACGCCTTGTGNTCAGCCTCACCAGGAATTAAGGCATGGAAAATTGGTTCAGTACGATGATGTATACTATGGATTTTGAACACTGGTTCAANNCGNTCATCATCTAGTGTCCCTGTAATGTCTACATAAGGNGCCTCTAAGTCATCATCTAGAGTGATTTCAGCACACATCGCATATTCAGCATTGGCNGGAACTGCGATTCCATTTTCAAGTNCAACCAAGGGNAGGGGGCNGCCATAGAATTTCGAATGTAATGTGTTTGCAACAGTCAATTCATCAATGTGTTCGTCGAACGACATGGCAGCAGCAAGCAAGACAACAGGATCGCATCCATTCACAATGGCAATGGGCACAGTTTCCCCTTTNGCGCGAGCGGTATCNACCATGGTTCGCAAATGTCGAGGNACAAGACGTGCGACAACATGAGATTCATCGCGCAAGAATTGTCGATGAAAAGAAACNTTCCGTTGNCCATCATATTCAGCNATGACAATACTNGCAGACATGTAACGCCCTCGATCTTCACGGTAATGATGTGGAATTGGTAGTTTGGTCAAATCAACCGTTGCCTCCGTTTGCTCCATTACGGGACCATCATCAACAAGTTCAGGGTTGGAAGGATTCTGCATTGCCCACCCAAGAACATCAATCAATTCTCCAGGTTCAACATTGAGGACCGCACAGAGTCGATCTCTTGCCAGGACGTTGAGTGCCGCACGGTGGCCNGGNGNCTCGANAATATCAGATAAAATCATTGAGTGATTCAAATCTTGAGACAGATCAAACAATCCATGAATGCAGGATAGTGCTTCGTCGGGTTTGTGTGCACCAGCGAGGTGGTCACGAAAGGCCATGNTGACTTCCGGGAGCGCCAACCGTATGATAATTAGGGGTGTTTGAACACAAATTCACTGCGACGTGTTGTGGTTCGTACCCGTCACGCTCATATATGGACGGTTGGTCGCCGGGTTGCTCCGTAGGAGAGGTATTCACATGGGTCGCGGATTGTTTTCAGGTCCAAAAATGAAATCGGACCGTCTAAAGTTTCGTTGGAAGGACCGCGGATTCAAGAAGCGTCAGGAGAAACGCCGACAGGGAGGTGTGCTCAAACACGACCCACTGCAAGGCAGTTCTCAGGCCAAGGGCATTGTTGTCGAAAAGGTCGGCGTAGAAGCAAAACAACCCAACTCTGGAATCCGCAAGGCGGTTAAGATTAGTCTCATTCGTAGTGGAAATAAGTTGACAGCTTTCGCTCCTGGCGACGGCGCCATCAATTTCATCGATGAGCACGACGAGGTCATGGTTGAAGGAATCGGTGGACGTATGGGTCGTTCGTATGGTGATATCCCCGGTATCCGTTACAAGGTCATTCAAGTCAATGGTGTATCATTGGATGAAATGGTCCGTGGTCGAAAAGAAAAGCCAGTCCGCTGAGGTGTTATCATGTCTGATGAAGAAATCACTGAAGAGCAGCCAGAAGCAGATTCAACGCATCTGGTATCCGATGATGTCAGCCCAATCGCTGGTATCGGAACACTAGTCTTTGGCAAGTGGGATTCCACTGAAGTCACCTGTGAAGATCCAGGCATCTCCCCTTACATCAATCTCCGAACTGTAGGTACGCCACATTCGGGTGGCCGTCATGCAAATGCTTGGATGGGCAAGGCGAAGTTGAGTGTCATTGAGAGATTCATCAATGGACTTATGCGCACAGGCCGAAATGGTGGCAAAAAGAAGTATGCAGCCAAAGCATTCGAAGAAGCATTGGATGTCATACATGATCGGACCAAAGAGAATCCTCTGCAGGTTTTGGTCGACGCAATCACTCACTCCGCACCTATGGAAGAGATTACACGAATCAAATTTGGTGCAGTATCACAGCCAAAAGCGGTAGACAGTGCACCCAGTCGTCGATTGGATGTTGCAATCCGAAATTTGTGCAAGGGTAGCCTTGCTGCAACCTTCAAAACAACAAAGACCCTGAAGGANGGAATTGTTAGTGAACTGTTGAAGGCAAAAGATGGCGATGTTGCCTCTTTTGCTGTTGGNAAAAAGGAAGAACTTCACCGAATCGCAGCCTCTGCACGATGATTCTCCCCTGCGNGCACGCCCGCGCGCAATAGGCGGTTTTATCTACCCAATTCAGGTCGCCGCAAACCTAGGTGGACTCTATGGGTCGAAAGGAAGACAACATTGCAAAAGCGACAGAAGTCATGCACATTCGAGAACAGATTCGAAATCTCTGTATTGCTGCTCACATTGATCACGGAAAAACAACTCTCTCAGACAACCTGATTGCCGGAGCAGGCATGATGTCTGAGGAATTAGCAGGTAAGTCTCGAGTCCTTGATTTTGATGAACAGGAATCAGCTCGTGGAATTACAATTAACGCTGCTAGTGCTTCTATGGTTCACAATGTCGAGGGTACCGATTATCTGATCAATCTAATTGATACCCCTGGTCACGTCGATTTTGGTGGTGACGTTACTCGTGCTATGCGCGCTGTTGATGGATGTTTCATTCTAACATGTGCTGTAGAAGGTGCCATGCCTCAAACTGAAACTGTGGTACGTCAAGCTCTGAAAGAAAAGGTCAAGCCGATTCTTTTCATCAACAAGGTAGATCGCCTCATCAACGAACTACAAGTCACTCCAGAAGATATGATGGCTCGTTTTGAAAAGCAAATTACCAAAGTAAACAAACTAATCAAGCAATTCGCTCCTGATGAATACAAGAAAGAATGGCAAGTTAGTGTCATGGATGGGACGGTTGCATTTGGTTCCGCATACCACAACTGGGGTATCACAATCCCATACATGCAAAAATCAGGCGTTAATTTCACGCAAATCTTCGAATATTGCCACAATGAACAACAGAAAGAACTAGCCAAGAAAGCACCAGTTCATGAAGTTCTACTCGACATGGCAGTAACCAAGTTGCCAAACCCTGTTCAGGCACAATCTTACAGAATCCCCAATATTTGGACGGGTGACATGGAATCGAAGGAAGGCAAGGCCATGCTCGCGTGTGACCCCAACGGTACGCTTGCTATGATGATTACAAAAATCTGGATGGACCCTCATGCTGGTGAGGTCGCTGTAGGTCGTCTTTACTCTGGTTCAATCAACCACGGGGAAACGGTTTGGGCTATTGGTGCAAGCAAGGCTGAACGTGTCCAACAAGTGAGCATGATGGTCGGAGGAGATCGCATTTCTGTCCCCAAGGTGGTTGCAGGCAACATTGCTGCAGTCACTGGTATTCGATCAGCAGCAGCAGGTGTCACTGTCACAACAGACAAAGAACTCATTCCATACGAAGCTATTCGTCACTATTCTGAGCCTGTAGTTACGGTAGCCGTTGAACCACAATCAATGAAAGATTTGCCCAAATTCATCGATGCTCTCCGAAGCCTTGCAAAATCTGATGCATCTTTGCAGGTTACAACGAATCAGGAAACTGGTGAAGCATTGCTTGCTGGTATGGGTGAATTGCATCTTGAAATTACCACATACCGAATTGAAGAAGAACAAAACATCAAGGTCAAGGTCAGTGAGCCTATTGTAGTCTACAGAGAAGCCATCAATGGTAACAACGTAGGTACTTCATTTGAAGGTAAGTCACCCAACAGACACAATCGATTTTACATTGAGGTCGAAATGCTACCTCAGAACGTAGTCGACGCTCTACGAGCCGGTGAATTCCGTGATGGAACCATCCGCAATAAGGATCAGAAAGAGATTGGAGACCAATTTGCAGAATTGGGAATGGACAAGGACATGATGAGGAAAGGATATGCAATCAACGGTACAAACGTTTTCATCAATGGTACAAAAGGTATCCAAGGACTACACGAAACTCGCGAATTGTTAATCGAAGGCTTCAATGAAGTATGCAAATCAGGACCGTTGGCTGGTGAACCGGCCATGGGTATGCTCGTTCGACTAACAGATGCAAAACTTCACGAAGACGCCATTCACCGTGGGCCTGCACAAACCATCCCTGCAATGCGTAATGCAATGCGTGGTGCTATGGTCCGTGCTGGAACCACAATGATGGAACCAATGCAGAAGTTGTTCGTATCCGTGCCCAATGACTGGCTTGGTGGAGTCACTAGAGAAGTTACTCAGCGACGTGGGGTCATAGAAGATATGCCGGCAGATGGTGAAACGACAACAGTTGTGGGAACAGTTCCAGTTGCAGAGACATTTGGATTCTCGAATGACATCCGTGCAGCATCACAAGGAAGAGCGATCTGGAATAGCGAAAACTCCGGTTTCGAAGAACTACCGCGTATGCTACTGGAGAAAGTTGTCGGTGAGATTCGTACTCGTAAAGGTATGAAACCAGAAATCCCTGGTGAATCATATTACGCAGACTGATTACGATATCCTAACCATTTGGAAATCAGTCAGGTCGCGCAGTACTTGCAGCGATTCACGAGCCGGCAATTGATCTAGACAGGCGTGTGCTGCTGCATGAAAACTCATTGCCTTATCATAAGCATACTGGATAGATCCAGATTGACGTAATTCATCGACGACAGTATCCAATACTTCTCGATCAGTTTCATCGATTCCTGAACCAAACACCTCAGAAAAATTCGGCATTTTCTCTGTAGATTGTTGAAGGGCATGAATCGCAATGAGGGTTTGTTTACCCTCGATAATATCGCTACATGCAGGTTTTCCTAAAGTTTCACTGTCACCAGTTGCATCGATGAGGTCATCCATTAACTGGAAGCATAATCCCACATTTTCACCCCACTCAGCCATTGTGGAAACCACATCAGGTGAAGCTCCAGATAACAGTGCACCCGTACGTGCACAAGTGGTAAACATAGCTGCTGTTTTACCACTAATCATGTGAACATATTCTTCCTCGGTAACAAATTCACGTTCTTCAAACGACATATCCTGTTGCTGACCTTCACTTACTCTTCGAACCATGCTACCAATGATTCTGACCAACTCACGGAAGTATTTGTCATCGAAGTGATTGGATTCAGCGAGCACCTCAAAGGCGACTGCCAACATCGCATCGCCTGCGTTGATTGCAGTGGGGTGATTAAATTCGACATGAACGGCTGGGCGACCACGACGTACAGAATCATTGTCCATGATATCGTCATGAACCAGTGTAAAATTGTGAATAATCTCAATCGAAGCACCCAAGTCATACAGCCCTTCGTTTGCTTCTCCGACAGCATCCGCTACCAACCATGGTAATATTGCACGCATACGCTTACCCCCACCAGCGATCAAGTGCATCATTGCAGACCGAAGCATGTCATTTTCAGACTTACTCAAAGCCGAAATTATGCGAGTTTCCACAGCATCTTTGTGAGACTTTAGGGCTGTCAAAACACCTAATTTTGATTCATCAGGTGATTGTCGATTCGAACTCATCTTGACTTCACCCATGTCCCGAATTAAATTGTCTGCGTGAGCAGGCAGACCGTCAAGGTTGCCCCACCACTCTGGCAGTATTTTTTCAGCAATCAAGCGAAACCAAGGAGCGATAACTCCACGCTGTTGTTCGGAATCTCCCAACCAATCCTGCAATTCAGATTGGGTGACCCAGACAGTTTCAGCAATTTCGTTTGGATTGGGACTGACTTTCAGTGCACTGTTTGTTCTTGCAAATAATATGTGATCAAGTTCATGCTCGACCCATATGTCATCAGCTCGTGCTTTATACAACATACGAGTAATAAAATGTATATCTTCAAGGGGTACATCACCTTTGGAAATACCCAACTCTTGTTCCATTTTTCTGATTGCCGCAATTTTTGATCCTTCACCTAATCCAGCAGCCTCATTTAATTCACCTTCAATATGCAATGGATGACTGCAAACCGTGTTAGCCCAAACATTGGGGAATGTGATTTTGTGACTTGCACGTTTTTGCAACAATAGGCGGTCATTTTCGTCAAACAA
>NZXM01000075.1 GCA_002701965.1 Methanobacteriota archaeon
CCATCTTCATCATGTCCCGTTCCTCGGTACAGAATTGGATCTAATCCAGAACCAGGTAACGTACGATAAGGAATCCCATCTCCATCGACATCTCGGTAACGACCATAGTTTGCGATTGCATCCATTTCTTCTTGGGTTCGAATAACTTTACCACGATCCATTGGCACATCGGGATACTCAAATCCATTACATGCCCAGCGATTCATGCCCAAGTCTAGATCACTAAATCCAAAGACAAGAGTTTGCATTCGCTCAGCGACATCAAAAGCTCGCCAGCCAAATTCGAAGCATTCCTCCATATTTCCAGGAATCAGAACAGGGTGAATCGTATCACCATGACTTGCTTCGTAAAGCATAGTCAAATCGCCTTGCTGGGTTCGAGTAGGTAGTCCAGTTGAAGGGCCTACTCGATTGACATCCCAAATGACACCTGGAATTTCTGCAAAGTATGCCAAACCGATGAACTCAGACATCAGTGATATACCGGGTCCACTGGTTGCAGTCATGGCCCGAACTCCAGCCCATCCGCCGCCAACGACCATTCCCACGGCCGCTAGTTCATCTTCAGCCTGAACTACCGCGCAATATTGCTCACCATCTTCATTTTCACGCAATTCAGGGATGTATGCAATGACACCTTCAGCCAAACTGCTACTCGGTGTGATGGGGTACCATGAAAGTAAACCGACACCACCATAATGGCAACCCAATGCTACAGCTTCATTTCCTTCGACCAAGAATTTGTTTTCATCCCGTTCTCTTGATTCAATCCGAAATGGAATCGAATCGACAACAACATTTTCTTTTACGAAATTACGACCGAGGTCAACCGCCTCCAAATTGAGTTCAATCGCTTTCGACTTACCTCTAAATTGGTTAGTAAGCGCTTCATCTAAGGCTCCATCATCAAGTCCTAATACTTCGGCCAGAACACCTACGTAAACCATATTGGCAATCATTTTTGCCAATTTTGGATTCAAGCCACGTGCCATTTTTGTCATTGGTAATCCAATCACTATGCAGTCATCACGCTCAACTGGCATTTTCACATTTTCATTGTAAATGATTAGCGTATTTGGCAAACAATCTGCAATATCCTGTTCCCATGTTGCTTTATTCATCAGAATCTGAATGTTGGTGCGATCACCGGGGGCCTGATAGCCATGGTCACTTACACGAAGTACGTACCATGTTGGTAGACCTGAAATATTGCTTGGAAATAGATTCTTGCCACTAACTGGGACGCCCATATTGAACATGGTATGCAACAGAATCAGATTCGCAGATTGCGAACCTGTCCCGTTGGCAGTCGCGATGTTGATCTGAAAATCATTGACGATGTATGTCATTGNTGNCNTTGTCTCCTAGTCCCGGGNGGCNAAGCCCCNTGCGCGTNATNTNTGTCCCGAGTCGTNCCGATAATAGGCATTGCTCCTGAATCGGCTTNTATTGTAAAGNACTTNGATNNCNACGCAGTCTNCNGATTANGNANNANAAANNGNCCTCNTGNGCNCTATTTTTTGTTTTATNCAAACTTCCGTTGCGGTTTTCAATGAGACCCGACTCGGCGGNGCATGGTGACCAAGAAAATCGAGCAGGGCTGGGTCAAAGCAGAAATGCAAATCAATCTCGGNAATCCAGATGAAGCGCTTGAGATTCTGAGGGAAATTGANNCNGATGCAAAGGAGCCTAAGACCTGGNGATTGGCNGCTGAGGCCAAGACAGTACAGGCTCGTCAATCGAANAATNACAAGCGTTTGTTNNAGGAAGCCGTAACTCATTACGAAAACGCNTTGAAATCAAATCCAAACGACAAAACAGCACGTCGAAATTTGAACAGTCTTCGATCAGAGATGGATGGTCTTGGGATTCGTGCAGGTGGCATGAATGTCTTCATCGATGATGGAGCGCCTACTTTCGTGGGNATCGTCAGNATCATCATCGTTATTGGAATGTCACTGGTNTCTCTCAAAGTCATTCCAGAATATCTTGCCGGCGAACAACAGCAATACGACTACGAAGCCACACTTACCGTATCTTATACTCCTCAAAATTCATTCAATGCGATTACCGTTGATATCGTGATNGGTTTAGATNCNGAAGCAGCACCGATTCATGTCGATAACTTCGTCAAGTTGGCAGAACGTGGTGAATANAATAACGTGATTTTCCACAGAATCATTGATAATTTCATGATTCAAGGCGGGGATTTCCAAAATCAAGATGGTNCTGGNGGGTATGCAGCTGAATTCTACGGATATTGTGANGGAAACGAACAACAAAATCCTTGCAATTATGAATCGCAATACACTGTNCCTGACGAGGCCGACAANGGCCTTGTCCACGATTCTTGCACGATTTCAATGGCTAAAACTANCAACCCGAATACAGGTGGNAGNCAATTCTTCCTCATTCCAGAAGACAGCTCACCNGATCATCTCGACGGNGTACANACCGTATTCGGAAGTATCACCAGCGGCTGCAATCACGTGACTTCGATTAGTGAGGTTCCCACGGGTGCTCAAGACAAGCCAGTGAATGATGTTACACTGATTTCTGTAGACATTATCCGGACCGCCGTTGAAGATACAGTTTGAGTTGAAACCACTAAATTTCCGAGAGTGACGTTCAAGGAGGTCCGCTAGGTCGCCTATTCATGGCGAGTATCGACCCCTTTTCGGCATCCGACACTTTTGACATGTCCAATGGCGAACTTGGACAGTTTGCCAACCTACATGCCTTGGAAGCCGCTGGCCTCTGCAACCTTGCCAAATTACCGTGTACCATCCGTGTTCTACTAGANGCTGCATTGCGCAAATGTGATGGATTTCTAGTGACTCAAGATGACGTCGAGAGAATCGCGGCTTGGTCACCCACNCAAACCCCTGCCGAGATCCCCTTCATGCCCTCCCGCGTGATATTGCAAGATTTCACAGGTGTCCCTGCTGTCGTCGATATCGCAGCCCTACGCGATGCAATGGTAGCGTTGGGTGGAGANCCTCAAAAAGTCAATCCACAAGTACCCGTTGATTTGGTCATCGATCATTCGGTTCAAGTGGATGTCTCNGGTTTATTCGCCGATGCCCGAGAGCGTAATTTGGAAATTGAGTATGAGCGTAANATGGAACGTTATCAATTCCTCAAATGGGGCCAACANAGNCTCGACAANTTNCGTGCAGTTCCACCTGGNCGGGGTATTGTCCACCAAGTCAATCTAGAATGGATTGCCAGTGTCGCCCGTCAAGAAAATGGAGTCTGGATGCCCGATTCACTGGTCGGCACTGACAGCCACACCACCATGATCAACGGGTTGGGTGTTTTNGGCTGGGGAGTCGGTGGAATTGAAGCTGAAGCAGTGATGCTTGGACAACCGATTTACATGCTACTTCCAGAAGTNGTAGGCTTTGAACTGACTGGCAGTTTACGCCCAGGGGTGACTGCAACCGACATGACCTTGAGAATTGTTGAGATGTTGCGTGAGCACGGAGTTGTAGGAAAGTTCGTTGAATTTCATGGACCAGGCATGTCNGCACTGACTCTACCTGATCGCGCTACAATCGCCAATATGGCNCCCGAATATGGAGCGACTTGCGGCTTTTTCCCNGTCGATGAGACNACCCTCGAATACATGCGATTATCNGGNCGAGATTTGGAGCATGTTGAGAATGTNAAGCGCTATTTGACAGCACAGGGNATGTTCCANAATGAAGCATCAATTACACCTGAATTTACTTCAAATTTAACNCTTGATTTGGGNGATGTTGAACCGGCGATGGCTGGNCCTAAGCGCCCCCAAGATCGTGTCGATTTGTCAGCAATGAAATCACACTGGTCAGAGACNNTGAATGCTCCAATCGGTCATTCTGGACACGGCATTGATTCNAGCGAAAATGGTCGAGTGGTGGAGGTTGTTGGTTCTGATGGAAACGCGTACCAATTGAAGCATGGGGACATCGTGATTTCAGCCATCACTTCCTGCACAAACACGTCAAATCCATCCGTCATGCTCGGTGCTGGAATTTTAGCTCGAAATGCGGTACAAAAAGGACTCAAAGTTGCACCTTGGAGTAAACCAAGTTTAGCACCCGGTAGTCGNGTTGTTACNGAATACTATGATGCCGCTGNGTTGACNGAATACCTGAATCAATTGGGTTTCCACAATGTTGGTTATGGCTGTACGACTTGTATCGGAAATTCCGGTCCTCTTGAATCTGAAATTGAAGCAGCAATCGACGAGGGGAATTTGATTGTTGGCTCAGTCATTTCAGGCAACAGAAATTTCGAAGGTCGTGTCCATCAAAAGGTCAAGGCAAATTATCTTGCCAGCCCACCGTTGGTGGTTGCTTATGCGATTGCTGGAACNCTGNANNTAGANTTCGAAGTTGACCCNATNGGTNTGGATGCTGAAGGGAATCCTGTNATGTTGGCCGANATNTGGCCNACAGACGCTGAAATTCGTGAAGTCATGGCTCAAGCCATCACNCCTGAGATGTTCAATGACCGTTATGCAANCGTCATGAGTGAACCNCGTTGGGATTCNATNCCAAGCACACCGAGTGACCTCTATCCTTGGGCTCCAGAGAGTACCTATGTTCGTTTACCCTCATTTTTTGAAGGAATTCAACCCGAACCTGAACCCATTTCCTCAGTCGAAGGAGCGCATGTACTACTCAAGTTGGGTGATTCTGTGACCACGGATCACATCAGTCCAGCNGGAGCATTTCCACATACTGGNCCTGCNGGACAATACTTGGTTGGGAACGGTGTTTCACCGCGTGATTTCAACTCGTTTGGNAGCCGCCGTGGAAACCATGAGGTCATGATGCGAGGGACTTTTGCCAATGTTCGCATTCGCAATGAAGTTGCACCAGGGACNGAGGGTGGATTCACGACCCATTTCCCATCNGGNACCGTTGAATCGGTTTACGANGCNTCGATGAAGTACCAAGCTGATGGTATTCCTTTGGTCGTACTTGCAGGAGAACAATATGGGACGGGAAGTAGTCGCGATTGGGCNGCCAAAGGGACTCTCTTACTCGGCGTCAAAGCCGTCATTGCCACCTCATTTGAGCGGATTCATCGCTCAAACCTNGTCGGAATGGGTGTTTTACCTCTGACATTTCCTGAAGGGGAAAATGCAGATTCGCTCGGGCTTGATGGGACCGAAACTTTCGATATTCCTGCCTCAGCTGATCTCATACCGCTTAGCACAATTCCGGTCACTGCAAAGCACCCTGGGGGTAATGTGACCACTTTCGAGGCGACTGTGAGATTGGATACTCCTGTTGAAGTNGAGTATTATCGACACGGTGGGATTCTACAAACNGTACTGAGAAATTTAGCNCAGTCTTGAATTCGACATCTAGGGTCCAACTCAGCCGAGTGGTTCAAAGACCGTTGAGAATCAAGAAGGTCTAATGTCCACTCTGAAGGGTCCCGTGCGCTTCCGATTTCGTCAACCCGAATCGGATGTCGACGTCATGATTCAGGGTGATGCTGAATGGGTTCAGGCACTGCGCGAAGACCTAGGGTTGGCTGATGTAGGTTGGATTCAACCGATCGCCACAACTGGGCATTCAGTACAGGCACCACACTCCAATAATCTAACAACAGACGATGATGGTGAAATGATCGACGATGAATCCCCTGTGATTTTACAATCCGATGCGACTCCAAAATTGCCCGGACCACCCCCTGACCCGAGCCGTATTCCGGTGGTTCGTAGAGTCATAGGAGACATGGATTTGGATGCGGAGATGGAAAAACTTGGCATTGAGCATCCTCGTTCACCAACCGCTGAAGAGTTGTCAGATTTGATTTCAGAAATGGACGAACCAGAACCTATCATGTCTCAGGTTTCTACCGATCCTATCGCCGAAGCCTGGTTACAGCGATTGATGCGAATTGCGGTGCGAAAGTTTGGAGTCACNGCGATTCCGATTGAGGTTATTGACAGTGCGGCCTGTGAGCAACTTGAGCGATCTGGCATGGAACTGGAACTCTGGTTAGAAGGTATGTGGAGACTTGGCAAACTGGTGAAAGTACACGGTGGTGGCCGCTTTGGATATGGCCCAAGTCCTCGCTGGCTAGAGGCGGATTAAGCCTCAAAAAACACTCATTTTGGCCGTGAATCATACCGGTGCTGGTTTTCAGCAATAAATGGGGTACTGCGAGACGAAATACGTGAGCACCTCACGCGCACGCGAGGGCAACAATTGAATAGAGTCGTCAGTACCGAACGCCTGAGTGGTTAACATGAATAGTCATGACAAGAATTTGAACAGTGCCCGCGTACGGGGCGTTTCCTTGGTTGTATTGATGCTGGCTTCGCTTTTCGTTGCGATGGTCCCAGCAGTCACTGCAAGTCACGTTGAAACATACTCTGTACAGCGAAATCCAGTCGACATCGCCTCCGGGGATTTAGATTGTGATGGAGATGCAGATATCGTATCAGCCAGCGAAATGGGGATGTTAATTTCCGTCCTGTATAACGAGGACGGAGATTTCTCTGACCGAGAAGACATCTGGGTTTCAGCAAACACATCACGCCGTGCGTTTTGGTTTGACTTGGCGGATGCCAACGATGTTGAAATCGGAGATATTGATGGTGACGGAGCCAATGATTTGATTTTCTTCCGCCAGAATGTCTGGGTGGCTAGTTCAACCACACCTCCCCTCGGTAACATGACCATCATGTGGGGCGATTGTAATGAAAGAGTCGAGCAATGGACTCGATCCCCTGCAATTTCCGTCTCTCCAAGATTGTATGGTATGGAGGTCACCGATATCAACGATGACGGCAATGACGACATCGTCGGCCTCTTCTTGGATGAAACCATCACCAACATGGAAGTCATGGTCATGCGTGGGCCAAACCCCACACAGCAAACCAGTCAATCAACCACTCAAATTCCGTTGACACATGGTTTCTTCTATGACATGGCCATTGGTAACTGGGGCGAAACCGTCACCGGTGGAGGTATCCCAGGAGGACAAGGTGATTGTGAAGATCAGGATATTTGGCTGATGACTGCTCCCCCGTACAATGGTCCACAAACTGGATTCAGTGCGGGTAATTGGGACAACGTCACCGTTCTCGAATACAACTGTGTAACCAATCAATACGAGAACCCAACCGGTGGTACCAATCAGAATACGCACAAGTTTGCACTCAACGAAAACTCTGATGCAAACGGTATGGACATCGCTGATACAGACGGCGATGGCGTCATCGATATGGTTGCTATTGGACAAGGCTGGGAACAGAACGTGTCCTATGCAACCCGCAGTAGTGTTGGGGGCCAATGGTCCACAAACAATTATGCCGGGATAGGAGAGTTTGTTGCTGCCGATGTTACGATTGCTGACATCAATGGCGACGGTAACATGGACTTCCTCGTTCCGACCATGTTGACGGTTTCAACGGTCAACAGTGCCGGTGCAGGTCAGCAACAACAACTGACCACAGACAACTTGGTGGACATCAACACAGTCAATATCATCCTNAACGATGGCAGTGGAAACTACCTATCACCACAAACTTTCGATGTTGGGCGCCGACCNACCATGGTGATTGCTGACCAATTCAGTGGCGGAGCCAACAGCGCTCTTGATTTGGCTGTAGGTCAGCGTGATTACGCTTTCACATACGGCAATGGTGCCATGTGGATTGATTCAAAGGGATGGGCAGGTGCTCAAGACACACTTTCGATTGTTGAACTTGATTCAGAAGATGTGGGAATCGGTGGTGTCACCGTTTATCCCGCTGCTTATGATTTCGAAG
Source organism: Methanobacteriota archaeon (assembly GCA_002701965.1). Classification (GTDB taxonomy): domain Archaea; phylum Thermoplasmatota; class Poseidoniia; order Poseidoniales; family Thalassarchaeaceae; genus MGIIb-P. The sequence continues at coordinate 7,784 of NZXM01000075.1, forward strand.
ATCGAGAAATGAAGATTGGTGCAGGTACCCGTAACGTAAACGTCACAGTCCGAAACACAGGACTNCAGTCAATTTCTGGTTCAGTTGATGTCGACGTCTCAGTGAAGGAAGTTGTTGGTGGAACCGACACCGTGGTGTATGCCAACGATTTCGATACAGCACCTACTGGTAGCTGTTCCAGCTGCAACATGGTCGGNGTATCGTACTCCGGTGAAGTCTCAGGTTCCTATTGGCACGTCGAAGATGGCAACAACAACACTGGAAACGGAGGCGAATATGAAGCCGATACCAATCCTACAGATTACATGTGGGCTGGAGCAATTGTCACCAACACATCTGGTGATGGTGATGAGGAGTCAGGATATATGTCATGGTGGGACGAAGGCCTCATCATTGAGAATGTAGACCTTTCAGGTGCCGACTCTGCTTCAATGGATCTCGACATGATGTGCATGGTTCAATACAGCATGATTTACTTTTCATCAACTGGAATTGCCAACCGAATCATCTACGACGATTCCTGCAATATTGATGTATACAGTGAGTCCCAAGGATGGACAAGTGTGGATTACACCGGTGGATACGATTACGATCGTTACATCCATCTGGCCAATGGTTACTATCCAGAATTCACGGTATCGAATTCGGCATACTGTTGCTTCGTCAATCCATGGGATCGCCTTGCAGGAGAGTCTGCAATTGACTTGACCGCTTGGGCTGGCGAGGAAATCGACATTCGCTTCCGCTTCCGCTCCGGACACTCTGGAAGCGTCGGCAACGACAACGCCTCTTACAACACTGAATGGGACGGATTCGCGATTGACAATATTACAATCAACAAGACAGTGACTCAATTTGGAAGTAACGTTCAGAACGTAAACCAGCAATTGTCCCTGACTTCACTCGCACCTGGTGATGAGCAAGTTGTTACCTTGCAAGCGAATTTCGTCAATGGGACGACCTACATCATTGAGAGTGAGTTGTCAAGTACATCTGGATTCCAGAATGGTGATGACACCAATGACGACAGTCGATGGAGAACTACAGTGAAGAATTTGTTTGATCCTTCAGTGGAAGAAATCACATCATTCGAGAAGAATGCGCTTTACGCGTCGGGTACTTACCCAATCGATGTGATGGTGAAGAACGTTGGAAATACTGTTGTTGATTTCGACACAGTAGCTACCATTTACTCCGCTACACCAAATGATTTGTTAATCGAAAATTTCGAAGGNACCTCTGGGTACTCCTTCGGTGATGATGGTGACTCCTTCGGTGTTGTAATAGACGATACAGACTCAACCATCAACAACGCGATCGTACCGAACAACCGTCCGGTCTTCGGCTCCAGCGCATACTGGTTCGGCCACCCTGACGATGGATATGGGGACGATTGGGATGAAGAGATGACACTGCAGACTATTGATTTGACTCAGAATACGGCGGATTTCGTCTACCTCAATTTCGATTACTTTGCAGAATCTGATTACATCACGGATGGTGATGGGGACATCCTCGCCGTCCAAGATTACGGGATTCTCGAAGTGGAATGGCGAAAGGGAGGAGATGTCTACAATGGAACTGTCATTGGCAACTGGAATGACTACAACGAAAATGGAGTCCAGTACAATGACACTTGCGAAGACATTGATGATGACGGTTCATTCGACGAAACAGAACAAATAGGAGATTTCGGCTACGAGGTCTTCTTTGACTCAGAAGGAATTTCGAAGGGAGTNACTCTGGATCTCACGCACCTGTTCGTTCTCAACACCACTTCTTTGGACAGTCGTGATTGGGATTACAATTGCACAGATTTGTCCGGAACTGAAGCGACTGTTTCATTCAAGTTCCAGTCGAATGGTGACGGTGTGAATGGTAACAGCGGTCTGGCTGGATGGGCGATTGAAAATATCTCAGTCCGTGAATATGTTTTCACTTATGTGACTGAGTATTCTACATCCGTCTCGGGCCTTGACTCACAGGAAACCCAAGAAGTCAACGTAGGAAACCATGACTTCTCACAAGGTATTTTCCGAATTGATGCCATGACCCATTACGACAACCAAACCCAAGGAACCGCTTGGTATAACCACAAGGAAGTGAATTTGGCGAACAACGTCAGTCGTTTGATTTTCGAAGTTGCCAGTGTGGATGTNCAACTGTTGCGNCCAGATGTNTTGTCTTGTGTNACCGAGAACTCGATCGGTTGTGTTTATCCAAGTGATTCNGTGGAAGACCACGCCTTCTCGATGGATTTGATTAACGGTGTCCTTGATGGAGATTACAACATCAAATTGACCGTNACGGATACGAGTACNGGCTCAGTAGTCTANGATGAAACAAGTGATGAAGGCCAGATGTCTTTGATTGCGCATGAGCGCAACACAGCCACCTGGGCTGCTGTTTCTCCCTCTGGCGGGAATGGTTGGACAGATGGTACAGAGTACCACTTCCGCTTCCATGCTGAATTGGTCGATGATGGTACAAGCTCTGGCAACACCTGGGANTTCAACATCACCATGGTCGACGATGTCGATGTCGCAATTTTGACNGGGCACAACGATCAGCAGCGNTTGACAAATGTGATTGAGGACCTAGATGCGATGGGAATGACCTACACGCAATTCTCCTCANCAGACTGGGACCGATATATNACTCCNACTTGGATGAATCATTACAGCAAGATTCTGTTGCCNTGGCAAGTTGCTCCATTCTACGAAACCTACTACGAAGAATTGGCAGCAGATGGTAGTGGTGGTGTATCCCCAATGGANGTCATCATCAACCGTATGCGGGCAGGTGCTACTCTNCAAGTNCACTTNGGNCCTTACAATGCGGAATACGAGCAGCCGAACGTCATGCCTTACGACATGAATGTGGTCAACCGTGACTCCGATCGTGTCACNCACCCGGACACCATGGTCATGGATTGGCATCACCCGTTGCTGCAGGATGTGAATCCTGTTGCCTTTATCTCCTTCAATGGTGGAGATCACGTGGCGAAGTCGACATTGATTACNACTCAACCAGACAGCGACAATATTCCACAAATCTGTGGAGGTCAGATTTCGGCACCTCTCGGTACGTTCCACAGCCTGATTAANGATGCATCAGANCCGACTGCATCCTTGTTGGCCACTTGCGCTGTAGAAAATGGTGGTATGATTATCACCACCATCGATGTTGAAAACTCGCAAGTCTCGGATGATTACGGTACNGTTGGCAAGCCTNTGCTATCCAATCTNCTCGGCCACCATGTCGGACAATATCCGCTGAACTTCGGTCCNGCAGGGGACGGCTTTGACTTGACCATCAACGGTGAAAGCATGACTTGGGATAGCCAACTTGGACAATATGAGACATTGTACATGAAGAGCGATGCAGAACTTGAATTCGGCTTCACTTCAGATGTATCCAGTTTGGATGCAGATTGGGAATTGCGACCTGTCGCGGGAACGACTGCAACCAATTGGGATGGTAATCCGCTCCAAGATGGAGAAAGTGATCACAGAGAAGAAGACACACACACNGCAGACTTCTGTGTACTCGATGCACAGAGCTCAACCCTGTGCAAGCAGGAGGCACGCTGGGTAGTGACCTTGTTCCTACACACTCCNGAAGGACACACAAGAATCGCCAGTATCATGCTGGAAACCAACGATGCCCTAGCGGACGAGTACTCTCCGTTNCCATCGTTCTCAATCATCGACCGCCTTGAATACCGCGGACAGATTGATGCGCATGGTATCAAGGAATCTGGTGGCCAGGAGTGGGANATCAACCTGATTCGATTGGGCCCNACTGGTGACTTGACTGTTCACTTCGATGCATCGAACTCTTCGGATGGCGATGCGACCGATGGNACAAATGGAATCAAGACNTACATTTGGAAGATCTTCCTTGACACCGCTTGGGACAACCCAGGTGGTGCACCACAGAGCGGTAAGACAACCGAGATTTCAAGTTCNGTCAGTCACACCTTCACCCACCGATTCCAGAATATCACGGTNGACCCAAATACTGGATTCGAAGGTTCATTGATTCGAATTGANTTGACTGTTGTTGACCAGGCTGACAAGCCGAGCACTTACGATGACCGNTACAAGATGTACTTCGTTGTCGTTGGTGAAGGATACGGTGACGACGAGCCTGTGGTTGANTTCACCAACCCTGCACCNGGAAGTTCACAGACGGATGANACNCTNTACGTGAATGGTAGCATTACATCGGGTTCAGAAAATGGAGATGTTATGATTGAGGTTGCATTGGATGAAGCGACACTCGACCTACTTCCATCACAGAAGTTCCCGAAGAAGACCGCTGGTGAATATGACAGCACAGTAAGTCTAGCTGACGGTGCTGAATTCAGCCTGTCTCTGGATATTGCAGACTTGTACGATGAAAACGGTTCGACNCAAACCATCTGGATCAAGATTACAGAAGGTGATGGTTCACGCTGGACGATTTACAAATCGATNGACGTCAACCTNGTACCAAGAGAAGCNGAATCCGAAAATAACGGTGAAGAACCTGAGCCCGAAACTTCGGGTGAAGAAGGTGGTCTNGGTGCAGGTCTATTGTACGCTGGAATCGCAGCCTTTGTGCTTCTACTGATCGTTATTGTAACGTTGCTAGTTGTACGTGGTCGTGGTGCTGATTCAGGAGTAGCAGATGCTGGTGCATTCGGTGGCGAAGTCGCTCAGATGGANCCAGTCGAAGCCTATGTACAGCAATTGGTTGCTCAAGGTTACCCAGAGGAAACTGCGAGGGCTTACGCCCAGCAGTATTACGCTCAAGCATCTCAACAACAGGGATGACGAGCCGACGACGGAGACGTCGAGGGGGTTACTACCCCCTCGGCGAATCTCTGAGACTCTGGACGCGGGTTAATGAAGTAGAAACTGGCGCCATGCATCATGGACTCAGGTGAGGACTGGAAGGTCGCAGATATTTCACTCGCAGATGATGGTGCGCGTCGCGTTGATTGGGCACGTTCACGAATGCCGGTTTTGGCACGACTCCGCGATGAAGCAATCCAAACTCANCCTCTTNCGGGGATGACTGTTGCTGGTTGCCTTCACGTTACCAAAGAGACAGCTGTGTTGATTGAGACCCTCAAAGCCGCAGGCGCNAAAGTCTCATGGTCAGGGTGTAATCCACTTTCCACACAAGACGATGTTGCAGCATGGTTGGCCCGTGAGGGGTACTCAGTNTATGCATGGCATGGACAAAGTGTCGAGGATTTCTACTGGTGTATTGATCGAACCATTGAGGCAAATCCGACCCTGACATTGGATGATGGAGCGGATTTGATTGTTCGAATTCATGGGGAAATGTCAGATTATGCTNCNGGAGTAATCGGTGGAACTGAAGAGACCACTACAGGGGTTCATCGTCTCCGAGCAATGGGGGATGCGGGACAACTTCGCTACCCNGTCATTGCNGTCAATGATGCTGTAACAAAATGGGATTTTGATAATGTATACGGGACTGGGCAGTCTACGATTGATGGTATCGTACGTGCAACATCCGTGTTGATTGCAGGCAAGACATTCGTNATTGCTGGTTATGGNCACTGTGGACGNGGCTTGGCTATGCGAGCCCGTGGGATGGGTGCAAATGTGGTGATCACTGAAATCGACCCACTCCCAGCACTNCGTGCTGTCATGGANGGATTCCGTGTNATGCGGATGGATGATGCAGCATCAGAAGGNGATATTTTCTGTACTGCAACTGGAATGAAAGATGTNATNGTNGATCGTCACTTTGCAGTCATGAAGAATGGNGCAATTGTATGCAATACAGGNCACTACGACTGTGAAATNAANATTGAAAATTTAGAATCACAATCTACGAGTGTGCGAACGATTCGTGCTGATAATGAGGAATTTACCATGCAAGATGGACGTCAAATCTTCTTGCTTGCTCGTGGGCGTCTTGTCAACTTAGCCGCGGCAGAAGGGCACCCCTCTGAAGTCATGGATATGAGCTTCGCCAATCAATATCTTGCGCTGTGTCGTCTGGCCGCAGAAGGCAGTGAGATGGATCCGGTCGTCCATGATATTACCACAGAGCAAGATCAACAATTGGCTATCAAGAAATTGGCTACGTTAGGCTTCGAAATCGATTCACTGACACATGAACAAATTGCGTATCACTCCGACTATACCGCTGGAACGTGAAGGAAAACCGCTATTCTTCTTCACCGATTTCAGATAGGTCAAACGACGTCCAATAGGGCAACTTCATTTCCCAGCGCTTGGAAATTTGCTCATCATTTTCGACAATTTTTTCTAATCGCTGACGGAATGCGACAGGGTAATCCTTGTTCATAACAGTACGATACAATTTGGATTCACGAATTTTCTCCGGAATACAGACCTTTCCAGATGACGCTTCTACCTCAATCGCACGCCACAAGTCGAGTACGGGTCGGTTACGCTTGTCAGTGATTGTAATTGAGATTCTTCGAACCCATAAGATTGAGGCGTATACAAGTAGGAAGGCCGCACACATCCCCCAGGTATGCTTGGGCATGAACATCTGCAAGGCCAAGGCCTCCCAAATGACCAGGGGGCCAGCTAGCATGAAGAAAGTGAACTTCTCTGAACCAGGTTTCAGGTTGCGCATACCGTCAATGTCTTTCCATGTAGCATGATCAGGATTTTGAGGCTTGAATACATCGATTTTCTCCATTTCATAATACCGACTTATGGTTTGGTTCATCCGCTCGACACGGAACAACTGCTCACGTGGCATCTCATCCATCCCATGGGCAACAACAGCTTCCAGTCGTTCGCTGGCCTCAGCGTAGAATCCCATTCGAATCAACAATGCCGCTTGCTCAATCACAGGTGTTGTATCGCTCGGGAATTCAGCACGGAAATCTTCCCACCATTGTAGCACCTCTTCTGAAAGACCCAGATGTTGTGTGGCCAAAATTGCACCTCGGAACCAAGCTCCACGATGTCTAGGGTCCAAGGTGATGATTTTCTTCGCCAATGTCCAACCCTTGGCAGCCTCAGCCAAGGTTGGATCGATTCGGTAGGAACCATCACGTCGCCGTTCTGGCAAGCCAAGTTCTAACAAAGCCCAAAGTGCATCCACACATTCAGGATCCTGTTCAACAACTTCGGTGGCCTTGATCATGGCTGCTGCCCGATTTCCTCCTTTGATGTATTTCTCAAGTTCATCGAGCATCGCTGGAATCCCCTCATCCAAAAGGGGGACGGCGGCCTCGATTGGCGGACTCATATGAGTGCCTCGGTCGACTCGTCAAATGAATACTCCGCGTGAGGTTTCAGCGACGGTTGCTTCCACCCTTGCTTTTCGGACCCCAACCTCCAGGTCCTCTTGAATCACGGCGTTTTGGTTTACGGTCATTGCTTCCCTTGTATTCACGGCGTGGGGGTCGATTTGAGTCAGGTCGCTGATTACGTGAATCATTGCGATCCCCGCCTTGGTTTTCTCTTCGGGGCCCACCTTCACGTCGGTCTCCACCACGATTGTCTCGGCGATCTCCTCCGCCTCGGTATCCACCGCCGCCTCCGCGTCGGTCTCCACCACGATTGTCTCGGCGATCTCCTCCGC
>NZXM01000033.1 GCA_002701965.1 Methanobacteriota archaeon
TGTATCGTGAACCGGATTTAATTATCGATATCCGCAGATGAACAAAGGGATTTAGAGCCCGAGATTTCTCGGTGTGTTGTACGAGGTGTCTAAATGCATATTTCTGGAAAAATTGGGATCCCTGTTGGGATTGTGATGTTGATTATTGGAGGATTGATTGCAGCTTCTGCGTTTGGGTCTTGGGAGGAATCTGAGAATATTGAGACATTCATGAGTGAACCTAGCATGGAAATTGTCCAGCAATACATCGATGAAGATGGGGCGGGTTCAGCAGGTTGGTACTTGATGATTCAAGGAGAATACTCCCTCGATAACAACGGGGATGGCACCGTCGATGCTTGTGATGGATTGAATATCACGATTACGGATTCGCAGGGTAACGACATGAATTCTACCTCAGCGACAATCTATTGTGAACTTGAGGAAAACGGGAAAATGGCTGGCCTCGATAAATCAAATGTCGATATCAATGATGGATGGATGATTGTTGGAATCGTTTGCGATACCCTCGACAATGCTGAAATGAATGGGTATTGGGAAACCAGCCGGAACGAAAACGGCGAAGAAGGAGAAGTTTGGGTCCAAACGGGTGAAAACGATCGCTGTGAAATCGGTGAAAAGTATACCATTTCAAGCGGACAAGAAATGGTCTTGTTTGACAGAGATACACAAGCCGGATTAGAAGTTCGAGGTTTGATTCAACTATGTGGTGGGATTTGCTGTGCCATCTGTTCACTGATTTTCCTCATCGGGGCTGTAATTTCTGGATTCGCCATGAAGCCTGCACCACAAATGATGATGCCAATCGGTACTGGCGGTGGGGTTGTCGGTGGTGTGGCTCCAACTGTACCAATTGACTCCACAGCAACAAGCAGTACGGTCCCAGGGACAGCGGTGTTTGGTGCTGGTCCTATCGTGGACTCAAGTATCGCCACAGATGATTCTGTCAATGATGATTCAATGGCTGCTGCAGATTCTCTCAAGGAAATGTTCCTTGCCGGTGCTGCAGAACAAGTTACTGAAGATGTGCCTGACCAAGAATAGTCAAGCTGCTTCGTAAACGTCGAATGCGAAAAGAGGTGGCGTGTACACGTGGAGGTTGATCAGATCTCCATCGGTCTCATTTGAGATTCTGTGGATGTCTGGTTCGCCAGCGGCACAAACCTCACCAGGAGCATAATGCCGAACATGGGATGGTACTGCAAGGTTATCCTCATCCAACTCGTACACTGTCTCAGTTGAGGTCCCTTCAACGATTAGGAATGCGCAGTCTGAACCGTTGTGATCGTGAATTGGTGTATCCTGACCTGCCCGCCAGGTGATGGCAACCATCTCATAATGCTCCGTTTTCTTGATGATGTTACGCTGATACCCATTGTCCTCAGTGTAACCAATGTGTTCCTTGAGACCTTCCAGATTAATCTCCATGGAGGACAATCTTGAGTCTAATTCTTCCAAGCCAGGGCGAGAATCAATAGAGTCCAACCAGTTGATCATCTCGTTGAGGTTTTCACAACAATCCAACAGTGAATTGCGACGATCCTCATCGAGGGTGACGACCGCAACCATGGACACCGGATGGGGCGGTAGAACATAGAGTTGACCAAATCAAAATCGACTCATACAACACAAATTTATTGATTCAAACTAGACCTTATATGCAAATTGAACAAGATGTGAGTATAGCGGTGTACAAATACCGATTGTTGGGGGGGACCAAACATGGATGGGGCGACTGAGCCGGAGCAATTGCAAGATCGCACCTACTACAAGATTGGAGAGTTTGTCTATGACAATGCCAAGGTCGTTTTGGTTGTCACAATGCTGGCATGTGTCGGTTTTACTAGTCTGATGTTGCTTGAACCACAGTATGTCGAAGGTTTTGGAGAAGGGGATTTAGAATCTGTTCATGGTTGGAACGCCATTGGAGAAGGATTCTCAGATGGAGAATCTGGCAATGTTGAAATCTTCTATGTCCTGTTTCACCATCCTGGACTGAATGTTTCCGATCTTAATGTACAGAATGCAATGCGAGAGACGGTCCAACCATTTGCTGAACACGACAGTGTCGACGTAAATTATCCATGGAATACGAATGCGGAAAATCAATCCTATCTGATTAGTGAGGTAGACGATTCATGGTCAAGAGTCGAGGTTCGCGTCAATCTTAATCGCGATGATGCGAAAGCCCTGCTTGCCGACGAATATGACAATATTCTGCTCCCAAGTGATGCACCAGACGGGATGCAAAAATGGGTCACNGGTAATTTGGCAATTGATGTCACNTTTGACATGACNNTAAAGAAAGAACTGATTGAAGCTGAACTGATTTCAGGCCCNATTACTTTGATTATTTTGCTNCTGATTTTTGGGAGNCTTATTGCTGCNGGNTTGCCAGTGATGACTGGCGTATATACCGTAATTTCAGCAGTTGGAATCGTTACCGGACTGACTTACATCTTTGATGATATTACCATNTATGCCAACAACATTGTCTCCTTGTTGGGGATCGGNCTCAGTGTTGATTATTCACTCTTCATCGTAAATCGATTCAGAGAAGAGTTGCGCCGGGGGCACGATCATCGAACTGCAATCGCGATGACAAGTGCAACAGCGGGTAGAGCCATTCTATTCTCAGGATTGACTGTCATTGCTGGACTTTCNGGNATGCTGGTTTTCCAGAATACAAGTTTGCCCTCTCTTGGATGGGGTGGGATTTGTGCAACCTTTGTGGCTCTGACTTCATCAATCGTACTCTTGCCAGCAATCCTATCGCTACTAGGTGATAGGGTTAATTCAATCAAAATTCCACTTTCTTTCAATGATAAAACAGGAGAAGATGGGTTTTGGTCTTGGATTGCGAANCGCGTGATGAAGAGGCCGTTGGTAGTACTCATTCCATCGATGATGGTGCTGTTGGTCGCNGGTTCACCCTTTTTGCAAGCCGAATGGGGTTTGACCTCATGGAGGGCACTAAGCCCNGATGATGAAGCTCGAAGAGGCTTGGAATTGACTGATGAAAACTGGGTCCAGGATGTATCCAATACGGCAACACTGGTGTTTGAAGTCGATACAGATAGCGATATCTTCTCAGAACAAAATCTGAGNGATNTGTATGCCTTGTCNAAAGAAATTTTACTGGTTGACAATACCATGTATGTGTATTCNTATGCACACTTTGACNTCGAAATGACCGCGGATCAAGTGGTNGATTTCTGGGACGATTCGGGTGATGAGGACCTTTCCCAACAAGANCAGGTCATGATTGAATTNCAGAGAAATGGCCTGATTGAATCAACTGTTGGTAACGATNTCGTCATCATGGTTGTTGGNATCAGTGGAGAACAATCAAGCGAAGAATCTCGCGANGTNGTCAAAGAGATNCGCNCNATTGATTCTAGACATGATCAATTTGCTGGGNCNGCCGTTGTCAATGTCGCTGGATTTGCNGCTTACAATCAAGATGTGCTGGANGCCGTCATTGACGGATTNCCNGTTGCACTNGGCTTCATTTTGGTTGCAAGTTATATCCTAATCTTCATGCAAGTACGTTCAGTCATCCTACCTCTGAAGGCCATTGTGATGAACATCCTCTCTGTCTCTGCATCATTTGGTGTCTTGGTTTGGGTATTCCAAATGGGCAATGGCGCTGAATTGATGAATTTCACACCACAACCTATCGATCCCACCACACCCGTGATGATTTTCGCAATTTTGTATGGGTTGAGTATGGACTATGAAGTTCTGATGNTGTCCAGAATTCATGANGAATGGGAGCGGACTGGNGACAACAACAAGGCCGTTGCTGTAGGCCTCCAAAAGAGTGGTCGAATCATTACTTCTGCCGCATTGGTCATGATTACTGTCTTCTCAGCATTTGGAATNTCNTCTATCTCGTTGATGAAACAATTCGGACTGATGTTGGCTCTCGGTGTCGCTGTCGATGCGACCATTGTTCGTGCACTTGTGGTCCCCGCAACCATGAGATTGATGGGTGATTTGAACTGGTGGACCCCGAAATGGTTGGGTGGTGAAGAGGNCTCTCAGACGAACATGGAAGTGCTTCCACTNCCGACAACAGAANCAGAGTAGAGTTTACTNGGTAAGGATTCGATGGAAGTGATGAACACCCGTTTCTTTGGTCGGCGAATANCGACCTCGATCGTAGGCTAGGGAGGATACACCTTTCTGACAGCCCTCAACGACGAATTGATCCTCGGCTTCGACTTTGTCNAAATCTCCACCTGCACCTNTTCCTAACATGCTAGAATCTCCNACAAATCCATGGTACACNATTCGGGTNCGNTCNACAGNCTCGGGAATCACAAGATTCACAGAAAGNCCCCATGGATAGAAATTCAGCATCAAGCCTGGGAACAACCAATAGTAGTANGCTGCAATNTGTTGACCNAAGTCAGGATGCNCNTCGGGTAAATCAAAACTAGGCTCTCCATCATTGGCGATNCCAATCTGTAAGACNCCTCCGGCGAACAGTTCGGTTCGATATGCATCATAATCGAGAACTTGATGCAAATCACCATGCACGAATGGAATGTGGAATCCCTCGAGGTAATTGTCGACATACAAAGCCCAATTGCATTCAATGTTGTAGGAGCGGTGACGAGAAATATCATGTTTGAAGTTCTCAATGTCAAGCCATCCCAATCGAGAATCAACGGCTTCGATGAATGTATCAAAATTCTCTGCTGAAATACTGTTGAACAGTAGACCCTTCCATTCGGATAAGGGGTAATGTGCAAGATGATCGGCACTAGTCGGGAAATTCTCAACTTCAGAAAATTCAGGCATGTTGCGAAACTGACCGTTGAGGTCGAAGGTGCGACCGTGATAGGGGCACTGTAAACGCCGAGATTCACTCGGCTCAGAGCAAACCAACATCCCGCGATGTGTACAGACGTTTGATAGACAATGAAGTTCGTCTCCTTCACAGGTTAGCAACATCGGCTCTCGCAAGGGATTGTCAATCGGGTTCACACCACACAATTGACTTCGATGGGCTGCGAAGTGCCAATGATTTTCAAAGGATGACAGAAGTGATTCAAACGTCTTGGAGTCGGTATAAAATCGGGCAGGAAGGGTCTCTGCTTTGCGAATATCTGGGTCGATGATTGTCACGTCATCACCTACTCAAACTCACTATACAAGGCTGAATGAACCTGTCAAACCGTCAATCTCGTCACGTGGACCTGGGCCGATTCCAACCACGGTCACAGTTCCAGGGGGAATCTCTGTATGCCCTGCATCACGTACCATGTAACTGACCAAACCAGCGGCTTGNCATTCGCCAAACAGGCGTTTGAGGGCATCCAAATTCGGTGCCGCAACCACAATCTTCCGGGCCCCGTTTTCTAACCATGCACCCAATTCATTCGGCCGAACACGCTTGGATTTCAGAGCGCATTCAACCGCTGCATGGCTGCATTGAGCGGCCAACTTCCCCTTGGACAATTTTAGATCCTTACGTGTAACCAANACCATGGTCAACTCATCGCTACTCATCTATTCTCCTCCATCTAATCGCTCGATTCCAGCAAGGGGGTTTTCCTGCCTATGTGCTTCCGCCTTGCTGTCAGCCATGCGTGCTTCCATTTCAATCGTGTCCATGGGAAGGTCGGGGTACCATCTCCCAGCTTCATGCCGTCTGTGTAACCATAGCAACTGGTGTAGACTTGGGGCCAACCAAACGGTAAACAGGACGTTTCCGACCGCGTGCATTGCGTCGAAAACCAGTCCTGCAATGATGAATGTGATGAACGCTTCAAACGATTGGTAAATGGCCAATGCTGACAGCGATACCATCCAATCGAACAAGAAGCCCCANACAAATGCCAGAATGGCCATCGGTAAGATGCGAACCTTGGTGCCATCCCAGTTGACCAGGAGGGGACGTAGTACGGCTGAACTGGTACCAACCGCAGCCCAAGCAATCGCCTGATAGAATGTCCACGGTCCATGCCCCAATGCCATGTTCGAAAGTAAAGCGGTCAGCATCGCAACCGCTGTGGCACGNCGGGCTCCTAAATGCAAGCCAATCATCAGGATGAACAAAGTCACTGGTTGCACATTGGGAAGAGCGGCGAATAAGACACGACTCGCACTGGCTACTGCAGCCAAGAGTGCGATGAGAGCTGCTTCGCGTCCAAGTCGAATCTTACGATCGACGCTGACAAGCAAGGAGCCGAAAAATAAACCACACAGCAAAGTTAGCCAAACTGCGATACCACCAGGGGTCATCGCCCATGCTTGAAACGACTCCCAATTCATTGGCCCACCTCCGCTAACCGACCTCTCTCAATTCTCCAGATTCGGCCACCACAGACTTTCGCCCATGCAGTCAAATCGGGTGAATGCGAGGTCACCACTACCGCACTTCCTTTCTTACGACTCTTGTTAATCTGCGACAATAATCCTGCGAGGGTTTCATCATCCAATCCATGATCAATTTCATCCAGTAACAAAATCGATGGATTACGCATCAATAGAGGGAGTAAGGACAGTCGACGTCGCTCACCAGTCGACAAATCGTGAACTGGAGTGGTCATCGATAGATGTGATAGCCCAAGTTCCAGGCGCAATGCGGATTGTAAAATACCCAAGTTCTCTGCCTCTTCATTCAAACTAGGTTCAATCATCAATGATTGCTGATACAGAATCGGATGTTGCAGGTCCAATTCTTCTTGCACGGTCATGCCGAGTAAACGGCGGTCCGGTGAAGTTGGTAACCATGGAAGGTTGGCAGATGCTGACCATTCCCGCAATAACGTGGTTTTCCCTGTTCCATTGGCGCCCTGAACCAGAATCAAATCTCCAGAGCGTATGGGTTTGAGTTCATGGCTGAACAGTGAACTTTGAGGTGGCAATCCGACTTCTTCACCCGGTTCAATCCAAACTGAGGGGTAATCTTGACTCGACATTGAATCACCGATGCTGAGTTCCACATCTGCAATCCGCTCCCAGCGAGCGTGACGATGAGCGACAACGATGACCAAACCGCCACGAGTACGATGTTTGACAACAGCCTTACCCAATTGGATGAAGCCCTCTTCATCAAGGTGAACGTCTGCTTCATCGAGCAACCACACCGGTTGTGCAGGATCTAAGTGTGCGGCGAGAAGTAGACGCTGTTGTTCTCCATCAGATAGATGCTCGGGCTTTGATTCAAGTTTTGAAAACAATCCCCATTCTCGCAAGCTTTCCAGCATTTCTTGTTGGCTCCAAGGTCCGGATAAACGGCGAGCGATGCTGAATTCACGTTGTACGGATTCAGCGATACCGTGTCGGTCTGGATCTTGTGGAATCCAACAAGCGATGGCTTCATCGAAAGGACCTGACGACAAGTCCACTTCCCCCAATACGGGATGGCCTGAAAGGTGTGCTTTCCCATGAATTGAGACNGGGTGCTGCCATGGGGAAACACCTGCAATCAAACGCAATAATGACGATTTACCACACCCTGATGGTCCGCGTAGAAGGACAATATTTCCACCGCGAAGCAATTCCTTATGACGACCAATTGAGCGACCTCCTGGCAGACGAATCTCGAGGTCGAGACCGAGTTGCACGGAATCTGAGAAGTGGTGTGGTTCGACACCATCTTCACGAATATCTTCACCCAAGGCAAACTGTACAATTCGTTGACGTACCCCATGCCTCCAGCGGCGAGGNGCTANAATNCCTCGNGATTGAACAGCATCCCCTAGATCATGGGCNTGGTCGAGCGAATCGGCTANCCAACCTGGCCAAATNGAAGCCCGGGTTCGTAGATTACTGAGGGTTGATTCTTCTTCGACAAAACCNCGCTCTTGCAGTGTTTCAAGGCGCCATTTNGCACTCTGCTCCAATCGTGGCACCAGTCTGAGGGCAATCGCCAATGATACACCCAAGCGAGGTAAGAACCACTCAAACGCACGAACTACATCGCTGGGAGGAACNGACCATGTNAGAATCTGCATNCCNAACAATGCNGCAATCAATCGAGAAATCAAAAGNANAACATGTGGCCAATCATCGATTCCACTGAAGTAGAGNANAATCAAACCNTACAAAATCGAGAGGGGGAGCCAAACCCNNCACCACCTCAAGATGGTGCGGATNCCGACCATGACAACAGACCAGATTAGGAGGAAANTGCTCCANGCTGCCAAATGCTCAGACTTTAGCAACAAAGGCAGAACGATGACAAGAATCAGNAAAGGGACTCTNGAATAGCGCGGNGGACCCAGTCTCGCAGCCCGCTCACCTTGCCATCCCCAGACTGAAATCGAAATCGCCTCCTATGGAGGCGAACTTNNGAGNCGGACTTTGACTCTTGACCTATTCAGAACTCGCCTGCATCAAAGAACCANCCGATTTCATCNCCCGGTTCAACCCCTTGTTCANCCATTCCTATNGTNCCATATCCACCATTCAAATCGTAGGTCCACCAACGATTCTCNGTGCCTCCTTCNGCANNGCCGATATCCTGTAAAAATGCACCCAATGTCATNTGTTCGACTTCGNAGCTCAATCCAAACTCATCAANTGAGGTGCGNGTGACATCTTCAACCGTNTCTCCNNCATCAACTGGAATCATGGCNACCANNACNCAGTAACTNTTCTCAGGNGCNGGGGAGAGNANCCAAGCNTCACCNGTTTCGTAGAGTCGAACCTCNCCCTCTGAACAATGATCTGGNGCATAGGATTCNGGGAAATGGATGGTNATGAGNACTTCATCCATNGNCAANNCNGCTTCCAANTCNGGAATNACACTNGAGATTCNCAATCGATCNCTGGAATCCTCNACAGGTTCNNCAACNATATTNGCATTGTAAATTGAACCTGCCATCAGTAAACCNAGGATNACGAAAAATAGTGCAGCAATTTGCATTTGACGTCGNACATCGATTTGTTGAGCGAAGTATGAGAATAATGCCAAGAAGGCGGCGCCCATGAAGGGTAAGAATACGATTCCATACGTACCTTGTGATGTCGTTGATTGCTGTACATCTGAATCATCTTGTTGGGGTTCCAGTTCGTCGACTTCAATCGGTTCCGAATCGATTCCCAATGTTTCATCGGCATTGGAGCGAATGATGTTCACATCTTCTGACTGATACCTCACCTCTAGCCAAGAGGCGTCGTTTGCTGCAGCGAGAACGTNNANGTCNGAACCACAACCTGCAGTCACCCATTCCGCNCGTTGTGGAGTCCAGGTTGTATTGCCTGAATCGGTCGCAATATACCAGGAACCCTCCGCTCGATTTTGTGGGAAGCAATACCCATCTTCGGCACCGATTTGAATGGGGCGGATTTCGCCAGAAATGTCTGTAGCATCCCAACGAACAACTCCATCAAAGGATCCGTTGTTATTCATTTCAAACTCAACGACACCTCCAGATGTAGCAAATGGAGTTGAACCCGAACCACCGGCAAGAGTCGTCGCCGAACCGGGCCCAAGTGGGTGAGATTCGATCAACGATGGTCCTGAAGTTTCATTCCAATCAATCCGAACAAAATGTGATTCACCATCGCCCTGAATGTGAGTCAGCAAGCCAATCATTGGATAATCTGGTGAGACCACGTACTGATACATCACCGGTGTTGTTCTGATTTTCCAATCCCCGGAAAAATTGGCAACTTCTGCCACATTGAGCTGGTCAATCAATGTCAAATTGAGATCGTATCGCAGGATGTCACCGGATTCTGTACCCTGAAGAAAGCCATAATCCATCGAAAAATTGTACCAAGAGTACCACAAACCAATGTTGGCTCGATATGTCCGGATGCTGTTGTTTTGGTGTTGGTTTTGCATTGTCCCATTGGCTGCACATACATCGATGATACCCGTTTCTGTTGGCCAAATTATCCGATCTTCAATGCTCAGTCCTTGTGCGGTAATCCCCCACAACGGTGCAGGCGTGGATACGTTCCACAGTGGTGTTCCATCGGCCAAGTCATGGGCCGTCAACTGACCTGAAGTCCATCCGGTCACAATCATGTCCTGTGCGGGAGAGCAGGGTAGCGTTCCTGCGGGAACATAGACAAGTGGAGATATTTCGAAATTGTAGGTGCTGATGGGTTGTGTTGCTCTCCAAACCTCTGAGCCATTGTCTGCTCGATACGCGACGATTGTTGGATCAATACCATCCGAATTACTGCCACCACCCTTGACAATCACCAAGCCCTGAGTGACCAAAGGTGCGGTGGATATGTAGCCAATATTCACGTCCTTGTCCCACTGTAAATCAGGTAAGTTGAGCGATGCTTCGCTGTCATCTGCCTGAACGGGATGATTGGCAAATAGAAACAACAACAGTACAACAAGTGTGATTCTTCGCATCAGAGTCGCCTCTGAATCTGCTCTTTCAGGGCATTGGATACTGCCTTTCCATCGGCTGCTCCACCCAATTTACCCATGACAACACCCATCAAAGGCCCAAGCGCAGCCATGCCACGCTCCTTCACAAAATCAGCGCGCTCCTCTAGCACTTCAGCCACCGCTGCATCGACTGCTCCGGTATCGGCCGGCTCAAATCCACGGGAAGAGGCNTCAGAGGTCATCCAATTGAGNAGAGTGGNAATATCNGTNGTNTTGGAATCATTNACGAGGGGTTCGACACCTTCTCGGGTAATCACACCAGTTTCTCGAAGATGGATGGCAACNGCGAGTGCGTTGAGTTTGTCGGTACCATGGTCCAATAGCGCNCTGGCCCAAGCCTTCTGAGGAAGTTNCAATTCNCCCGAAATACCATCCATGAANTGATCATCCAATTCACCNGATACCAANGCATTGACTTGATTCTCTGANAGNTCTGAGTCGGANAGNCGAGCCAATCNCTCATNNCNGNTNGGAGGTAGATTGGAGCGAATNGAATACCANCGTTCTGAATCNATAGGNNTNGTGGGAATATCTGTTTCAGGATACATTCGCGCACCGCCTGGCAAAGGCCGCATNGCTGTGGTTGTACCATCTTCAGGCGCTCCCTTGCGGATAACGACATTNCGCACTTCTTGAGGGATGCGATGATACGCAAGTTTGGCTCGAGAATGGACACCNTGTAGNGCCAATTCTGCTTGCCACTGGGGAGCNACACAGAGCACAAAACAATCCCCCAGANTCGCCTNNCATGCNTCTGTTTCCTTCTGNCCAATTCCGTATGCTGGNAGTTCNTCAGAATGGAAAATTCCCTTGACACCNGCTAGTTTTGCGGCACTGGCNAGTTCCCGNCCCAATCGAGGNAGTTGNGCCCCTTCACCATCCAATTGCTTGGAACCAATGAGGCCATTTANCCCNGGNAAACTCAACCCTAACACCACAGCGCCAGAACCGATCGAATCTGCGACCATCTTGGATTCACACTCNACAAATTCTGCGGTGACTACTTGCAAATCAAGGGGCATCAGTTGGTCAACNTTTTCTGCGACTGAAGCTTCNACCTCTGAATCATCTTGATCACGGTGCGCTGGTAATTCAGGCAGGNTTTGAGNCGCTCGTAATTGAGTTGCNANGCGATAGAAATGCAGTTGTCGAGCCATCTCAAGGCGNATGATGCGTGGAATCCAATCGAGATCTTGGCAACCCTTGATTTCGACACGNTCGCCTGCACCAATGCTAACNTTGAGGTCCTGACGAATNGATCCCAAGCCCCGTCGAACACGTCGTGTATCCCTCAGCAAGGTACCCAATGCCAGAGCCGTTTCTTTGGCATGCTCTGGCGTTTGCACATCGGGTGCAGTGGCAACCTCAACGAGGGGGACACCCAANCGGTCAAGGGTGTACAGTACNTGTTCGCCATCAGGAGTTGATCGTGTATCCAGTTTCCGAGCACTGTCTTCCTCCAANCAAATGACATCGACNCCTACNGCNCCTGNTGGTGTTTGGATGGAACCATGTGTCCCAATCAGCGTTGTGCGCTGGAAACCACTGGTGTTGGAACCATCTACCACGGTTTTGCGCATCGCTTGCAGTGCACCAACTGGTTTTGCATTCATCATCGCAGCCATGGTCAAAGCCACTTCNACTGCGTCTTCATCNTGNGCAAGTGGGGGGGCTTCATCCATCTCAATGAGCCCAGCGTTGGGAGATTGATAATAGACAAATGAACGGTTNCGGCGTTGCTCAAAGCGNGCNGCGATATCGATTCGACCTCCTTCNCCNCGAGCNGCTCGTAGACGTCGNTGAGCACGAGGCCAGCGACCTTCGATTTCTTCAATTCCATCTTCATACAGCGTNCTGGANTGACGAGAATGCAATTTNCCCGTAGCCAATTGTTGGTGTACNTCCAACCCACACATGAATCCCATAGATTCGGGGTCCAAGGCATTCGCATCCGCGATATCGCCTGGGACCTCCTCGACCATGGNTGTGTCGAGACGCTTCCCCCCTAAAGGGGAAGCGGTGATTGAATTGGAGATTCTAACTNATTCTCCAAACACCAATACTCGGCGCGTAGATNTCNCCACGATTCTGGATATTNCGAAGCATTCTGTCGACNGTNTCTTCATCGATACTTTGCTCTGCNGCAGCGTTGTAAACGTCAATTGTNCTGAATTCGCCATTGAGTTCTCGGCCTAGATTGCGAACAATCGATTGGATTGTCCTCTCAGCGCTTTGAGCACGTCGAGGGACTCCCGTNTGATCAGCTGGATTGATGTTGGAGTCGTTTGCNAGATGTCGCCAAATTCCGTCCATTGCAATCGCCTGTTTTGCATCATCTTCTGTAACCATATCTCGCAAGAACAATCTTGCACGGGCTTCNGCCATTCTCAATGTTGCTTCAATGGTTCTTGCTGTCAAGGAAACAGAGTTGACTTCGTCATCCATTTTCTTGCGCTTTTCNGTGTAATGACCCACCAGAATATCCATCACTTTGTCATCGCTTACAGGNTGATAAGTTCGCTTTGCATGTGCAATGTATTTCTGCAAAAAATCTGCGGTCAAGACATCATTACCATCGACATCTGTAGTGAACATTTTCTCTTTCAGAAGTTTGTCGGGTTCAATAGAATGGCCACTCTCAATCAAATGCTCAGGTACCCCNGTTCGCTTTACACGAATGATGTGCTCACCGATTCTTCGGTCACGAATCGAATCAACTGAATCTTGTATCATCCANACCATNTCGAATCGAGAAATCAATGGTGGAGGAAGATCGATTTGTTTGTGCAGATAGGTCGAGGGATCGCCCCAGTCTACATCCTTGAAACGACCATCACGAGGATTNGCCGCAGCCAANACAGCACAACGAGTCGGCATTGTTGCACTAACACCACCTTTGTTGATGTTGATGCGTTGTTGTTCCATTGCTTCGTGCATTGCACCTCGNTCATCGGCGGTCATCTTGTCNAATTCGTCTACTGCGCACAAACCCATGTCTGCAAGAACCAATGCTCCTGCTTCCAGAGAAAAGCGACCATCGTTGAATGCATCACGTACTGCTGCTGCTGTCAAACCGGCTGCNCTGGTACCACCACCCGTGGTGAATCGACCACGCGGTGAAATNCGACCCATGAAAGACAAAATTTGTGATTTGGCAACNCCGGGNTCACCGAGGAGTAAGATNTGGATNTCNCCNCGTGTGCGTGTGCCATCTCCATACTTCCTAGCCACACCGCCAAGCAACTGGAGGACAAGGGATTTCTTGATCCAATTCATCTTCTCTTCNCCCACAATAATCGAGGGGGCAATCGAACGGACGAACAGTTCGATCAAATCCTCGCGCTGAGAAATTTTCTCGATATCTGCAATCTCAGTTGGAGAAATTTCAATTTCTTCCAATGGGATATTTTTTCTCTCACTGGAATGCATCGAAATGTAGACATCAAACATCGGTGTTTTCGCCCCACCACGCTTGAGGGTGCGAACGTAAGGAATACCGTTGATGCGGATTCGCTCTCCAGGAACGTGCTTGCCTGCCAATTCAGCTTCTGCCAATACACTCAATCGAACAGGTTGNGANCCCGGTTTGACGTTCTCAGGCAATTCTTGAACTTCGATCCACTGATTGTCAATCATGGTCGAATCGGAATGNCTCAAATCAAATCGTGTGCTNCCTCNACCACTGGTCGAACGNCCACATCCACTACCATTGTCTGGACACTCTGAGGGTTCAACCAATTCCAATTCATTGGGTTGTGCGATTTCGACCGTGTTTCCACAGGTACAGCAGGTAAAGATGGCATTGTAAATTCGAGGCTTGAGTTCACTTACCTTGGTGACAATGACTTCNGATGTGGTGAAGGTTTCGACCTCGTCACTACTGATATCACGCAATCTGTGCATGGCATCAGGAGGAAGTCCAGTAATGCGTAAACGAGGATTGGCCTCATAACCTGACTCGCTACACATCCCCGCCAATACACGATCTGCATTTCCAATCGCAACTCGAGGATGATTGAGAATCAATTCTGCGAATGGAACATCCCATGCCTGTATATCTGCAAAATCAATCGAAAAGGAAATTTGCTTGGGCCATGAAGCGGCAAGCGTGGAAATTTTGTTTGCACAGGTTTCCTCAAAGAACGAACGCCATCTGGCGGCTGAGTCATGAACCTGTAACATCGAACGTACCACGCAGGGTCTTCGCATCGGTAATCCGTATCCCATTAACTTAGTGGAAGAGAAGGNCAAGGCCCCTTGATTTCCAGTGGAAATATAGGCCAACGATAAGCACAATTTGGGGCACTCTGATTTCCGATGGAAGGTTTCTCAATTGAATTCCTACCATTTTCAAGGGAAGGGCTTTGAACGGTCTAAACGGAGCCGGAGACATGGACCACACACGATCTGGTAGCGACATTTTGGTGAGAATTGATCCGGGTGAAGAAATTCATGCGACATTACAGAAGCTTGCCGATGACCTTGGATTTGATGCAGCTGCCATTACCAGTGGTATCGGTCGAACTCGGAACAATCAATACGGCTACATGAATGAAGAGGGCGTGTACAAAAAACGACTATTGGAGAGTCCTTCAGAATTGGTTAGTCTGTCAGGTAATATTGCACGTACAGAAAATGGGGACTCATTTACTCACATCCACTGTTGCTGGTCAGATGATGACAACAATGTACATGCAGGCCACATGTTTGAAGCCACTGTTCATGTTGTGGCAGAAATTCACATCAGAGTCATGGAACATGCATCAATGATGCGTTGCCCCCTCGATGGGTTAGAATTACTTGGACTCAAATTTGAATAGACGATGTACGTGGATGGATGAAAATGAAGGTTCTATTTGCACATGGATTTGAAGGGTCTCCTGATGGTGGTAAACCCACCTACATGCGCGAGGAACTTGGATGGGATGTTGTTGCCCCTGTAATGTCTGAGCAAGGCTGGAATATCGAACAGCAAACCAGTGTATTGCTCGAACTCATTGATTCGGGGGAATTCGACCTTGTCGCCGGCTCCTCAATGGGGGGATTGGCTGCGGCCAATGCAAGTCATCTACGCCCCAACGCGGAATTTGGACTGTTGCTTATTGCTCCAGCTTTTGGATTAGAAGAGATGTGGAATGATCGACTTTCTGCGGATGAAATGAGTCACTGGAAAGCTTCCAATGCATACCAATACCGTGGCTTTGAACTCGAGATGGCATTGGGTTGGGATTTCATGCAAACTGCGAAGCAGATGTCTTGGCCAAAACTCAATCACCCTACGACGATTCTACACGGAACGCAAGACGATGTGGTGCCCATTGAATACTCACGAATAATTGCCGAACGGGAGGCAAATGTCATCGCAATGATGGAACTTGACGATGGGCACAGGATGCAGCAGTCAAAAACGCATTTTGCGCAGGCAGCGGAGCTCTGCCTCAACTCTCAAACACGATGAGGCCGATATCTGCTCGCCAGCGACCGATTTCAGTAAACTCGCCATCTGCTCCCCATTCGTAGACATCCATGTTTGAGTGGCTGGTGAATCCTGTGGATGTACTGAGTGTGATTTCGCCCGAGCTGACCGCATAATTATCCGCAGCGGAGGGGATGCCCATTTCGTTTACTCGCTGTCCTGTGATGTCGCTATTGACATCAGCCAATGAGACTGCAGTACCTAGAATCAATGTGGCATCTCCAGCCCAACCAGCATAAGATGGAAGGGCGCTATGATAGTTCATATCATACACATACTTCAGAGGATGGTCATATTCTGCAACATCGTGATCAATCCCCATTCTGACCCCTTTGAGGCCTTCCATGTGGGCCATGTCACTCACAGCTGTAAGCAGAGCAATGTCACCTAGTCCATGCCCAGCAATCATGGCGATTTCTAGACCTTGATTGTGTATTTCAGCGAGGATGGCTGCACCGTCAGTTACACCCGCAAGAATCACCACCGCATCACAATTGGAAAGGGATGTGATTTCTGAACTGTAGTCAGTTTGTGCCTCGGCAAACGATTGTGTGGAGCAGGTGGTTCCCAGCTCGGTTGCTAGACCAGTACCAATTGCAGTGTGATCTATACCATCATCGTGTAGAATGGCGACATTGGAATATCCATCGCTTGAAATTAGAGCTGATAGAGCTGAGACATGGTGTGCTTGTCCAGGGGCGACACGCCAGAGGTAACCATAGTCCTGGGGAGTACAGGCCACTCCGCAATCCTCCCACGCTTCTTCCATCGCTTCATCAGAGAATGTACCGTATGAGATGATTGGGATTTGATTGGTTTCTGCAATCGGTAGAGCACCTAGGGCCTCTTCAGTCGAGTGGGGCCCAATGACGCCGACAACACCCATGTCAACCAGAGTCTGCATGGCGGTTGCTGCCCCTGATTCAGTCGATTCAGTGTCGGCAATCACCAAACTAAAGCAGAGACCACGTTGGTTGATATTGAGTAATTCAACACCCAATTGAACGGAGTTCTCTTCACCGGTTGCATAGGGAGAATGAATCCCAGTTTGTGGACTGAGCAATCCAATTTTCATCGCTCGAGCATTGTCTCTACACTGCGCCGAAATACCCTCTGCAGGTCCCCAGAAACCCATTTCTTCGTATCGGGCATCGAAGTCTTGGCCGCCTCCATCAACTTCGACTCTGAACAGATCGTACATCATCCCAGGTGTGTTACCATGGTCATCGAAATCGATGTTCCCACTGATTCCAGTATAATCTGAGCCGACGGTAGGAATGGTAGTTTTGATATCGCTGCCTGTTCCAGAACCTGCCATGATGGCGGCTTGTGCTAAAATCATAGCAGCATCATAAGAGGCTGCAGCGTGTGAAGGAGCTGCACCCCCATACGCATTCGTATATTGAATATTGAACGCCGGTAACAGATTGGATTCCCATGCGATAGGAAGGGCACCGACCATACCAGCGAGACGGGATTCATCGGTCATATTCTCAAAGAAGGCTTCTGGACCATTTGGACCCGGGACCTGATGGGAAGTCACAATCCGAGCATCGTAGATGTTCTGCTTAAGTTCCTCAATCAATGCGGCGGTCTGCGAATTGGAATTGTAATTGGTAGCGATTACGAAATTCTGACAACCTGCATCGACGGTCATACCCCCGTGGAAGGGACCCTGGTAACTACCATCCTCTTTGTCGAATACAATTTGATTGGTGGGATACGCGAAGGTACCGCAGATGTTGTCCTCTCCATAGGCATCTGCAAACATTCGTGCGTAAGCACGGCCAAACCCATTGTCGACGTGAACGATGGCCACCTCACTCAACTCGTAGATATTGGCCCACATTGAACCAGGATAAGCACTGTCTGATTCACTAGGAATGACTCTCCAAATCAAACCGTCATCAGAGATTTCTTCCATACCACCGTCGGATACAAAGGGCGTGATGATGGGGACTTGGTGCTCAATTGGTTTGGTAATACCTTGCTCTAAGATGGGCATTGATGATCCGCCGATAATCGCAGAAACACCGTCACCCTCTATCAGCGACCAAGTTCCTTGATGTGCTCTTGAACCGCTAGATTGAGTGTCAAAATAAACCAATGAAAATTCGTATGAACTCTGAGCTGCGTTGATGTCAGCAATCGCCAGTTCTGCAGAGTTTTCAAGNCCATCTGCAAGGTGTGAGTTGGAACCGGTACGGGGTGTTAAAACTCCGATTTTAATCTCTATAACCTCAACGGGAACGATTTCGCAACCGGTTTCATCGACGGTGATTCCAGAAGGCGTATTGGCGCACTGATCTTCTTCGTCCAGCACACCGTCTCCATCTGAATCAACAGATGGGTCGATACAATCAGGAATGTTATCGGCATCAACGTCCACGGTATCGTCTTGGCCTTCACATTCATCATCAGCATCTGAGACCCCATCACCATCACCATCTCGCTGAGATGCACTGCAACCATTGACATCGGCCTCTTCAGTAGATGGAGTGCTTGGACATTGGTCATCTAAATCTGAGACTGCATCTTCATCACTATCGAGTTGGGATTGTGAACANCCAGTTGCATCAACNTCTTCATTTNCAGGNGTATCTGAGCAAGTATCTGTTTCATCTGGAATGCCATCAGAATCTGCATCAAACACAAGATTTGGGCAACCAGGTCGGTCGTTTGAGTCCAGAGGACCNGCTTCATTGGGGCATTGATCTAGCAAATCAATGACGCCATCACCATCCGTATCCGATGTACCAGTATCTGTCGTCCCCCCGTTGTCAGTACCNGGATCAGGGTCACTACCACCATCATCTCCACCGAGACAGCCTGCCAAACTGGCAGCCAACATCAGGGTCGTCATTAGTACTACGAGAAATCGTCGTTGCGTGGTCATCACTTCACTTCCGCACCCCCGGAGGGGGTGGCTCGGGGTAAGAAGTCTGCGACTCCACCATTCAGAGAGAGAAACCATTGCGGACGGCACCATGAAGGAGGGGTTCCGACTCGCACCCCACATGAGCGAGGGGGGTGAACGACTCGACTACGCGAGTAGTGGTGTCGACATCGACCTTGAAGGGGCCTCAGTCGCTTCTCTCGTTGGTGCACTCNCAAGCTCAGTTCGGGCCGCAGGAACACCGGGTGCACCCGTCCACTTGCCAGGAGGCTTTGGTGGTCTGATTGAATTTGGTGACAATTTGCTGGCACTAGCAACCGATGGAGTCGGTAGCAAGTTGCAAATCGCCTCTATGATGGGGCATTGGAGTGGNGTTGGCATCGATTGTATGGCCATGAATGTCAACGATTTGCTCTGTGTGGGAGCTGAACCGATNGCTTTCGTCGATTATATCGCAGTTCCAAAACCNNATCCNGAGCAGCATGCNGCNATTGGAGCCAGTCTCGCAGAGGCTTGCNGGATTGCACGCGTGACCTTGGCTGGGGGCGAAACCGCCAGTCTACCTGGTATTGTGACTGAGCTNGATCTCTCTGGTACCGCACTCGGTTGGTTGCCCAAGGGTNCGGCCATCACCGGNGCNACCATNGCTGAAGGAGATGTGATGATTGGATTNCCTGCCAGTGGTGTTCATTCAAACGGCTTTTCNTTGGTGCGCAAAGTGGTCGAACTCAGTGGTTTGGCTTACACCGACCCTGCGCCATTTGATGCGACCTATTCTGGTCGAGATATCGTAAGAATGGGTGATGGGGAATTGACTTTGGGCGAGGTCTTACTGAACCCTACGCGCATTTATGTCGACCCGGTGACTGATCTTATCGATGCATGTCGAGCCGGAGATGGACCCTGTCCTGCGGATGCATTACACGGTATTTGCCATGTGACTGGAGGTGGCTTATCCAATCTATTGCGCCTGCATGATGAGCTTGGCTGGCACATTGAACACCCTATGCCGGTCCTGCCGGAGTTTGACTGGATTCAATCTACTGGAGGCATCACGGATCGTGAAATGGCTCGCACTTTCAACCTAGGCATGGGGATGGTTCTCGTTGTTGAGGCCACCTACGCCGAGGTGGTTTGCGAATGGGTTGCGAACAGACTACTAGGAACACAAATCGTGGGTAAGGTACGCGACCATGGTCATCGTGTAACACATGTCAATCCGGATATCGTTTTCGAGCACTACTGAGGTGAACCGATGACTGAGCCTGAAATCGTCCTAGAAGGACGAACTGAGCATCGTTTGCCTCCAGCGAAAGAAGGTCGGTCGGATAAACAACTGGAGCGTCACGGGAAGGGGCCTGCTGATCGCGCTCATCGCTCCGCATTTCACAACCCTGCGATGGCAGATTGTCGTACTCGAAGCGTATTGTTGATGGATTACATGCTGGATGATGAATGGTTCAACAAACCGAAAATCTACACCATTGATGCATTGTGTGCCACTGGTAGTCGGATCAATCGCTGGTTGACTGAATTGCCCAAAGAAAAAGCCGACAGATTGCATATCACCGGAGCGGATTTGGATCAAGAAGCACTGGAATATGCACAACAAAATTGTCCAGGGGTTGAATTCCGTAACGAAGATTCACGACAGGTCTTACTCTCATCTGGATGGCAATGGTTCGACATTGACCCGTTTGGCTCTCCCGTTCCATTCCTTGATTCCGCCATGCAATCGAGTGCTCGTCGGGCGGTCATGGAAATCACAGCCACTGATACGGCTGCTCTAACCGGTTCTTCGGCAAGGGCTTGTCTACGTCGCTACGGAGCCAAGATTCGTACGGACCAGATGGCGCACGATTCTGCGCTTAGGTTGCTGATGGCGACCGTTGCTCGAACTGCAGCAACACACGATCGGTGTATCATTCCCCTGCTGTCTTCCTGGGACTCTCACCACATCCGGGTCTCAGTCAAAGTACATCGCTCGATTCAAGCGGCAAATGTGTTGGAAGATCAATTGGGATGGCGTGTGGCGATGCCTACAATTGAAGAGTTGCAAGCATCCTGTGAAGCTGGACTCCACCCACAAGGTAACGAAGGTGAGCAACCCTTCTGCCTGCTGCCCTTCTCACATCCCATTCGACGAGATGACAGACGTATCTCAGGTCCATTGTGGACTGGTCCATTGTTCGACCAAGATGTGCTCGCTTCGATGACTGTTGAGCGAGCCGTTGCCCTTTCTGGCGATACAGCGGAACCAGCAGTTCGTCACTGGATGGATGAGTCCGAGTTGGCCACTGTACCTTCTCTCATCATTACCGATATGTTGCCCAAGTTCTGTGAAGTGACGGGACCTCCTAAGATTGTAGATTTGGTTACTGGCCTCAAAGAGGCTGGTTACAAAGCTGCAGTGGCCCGATGGGGAGCGCCAGCTATTCGTACGGATGCACCTTGGCCAATTGTTCTGAAAACAACTGAAGCTTGCTTCGATTAGCCACCGATAAAGGACATCTCGACACGAGGATGTACCGAAGTTTCCTCTGAACGAATTTCTGAATATCGATCTTCTCGAGACTCCCAGCATTCTTCAATCAGCCTGAGCAGTTCTGCATCACTCGCTCCCATCCGCATGGGTGTCAATAGATCGAGACCTTTGCTCGCAAACAAACAGGTGTACAGGTGGCCATCTGCTGAAAGGCGGGCTCGACTGCAATCTCCACAGAAGGGTTCGGTCACACTGGTAATCAACCCAACTTCCCCGCCGTTCGGCAACTGATAGCGCTTGGCCACTTCGCCGGTCTTGGTCGCAGGTAGTGGGGTTAGGTGGTCGAATTGTTGACGAATTTCTGCAGCGGTAACCACATCTTCCATGGCCCAACCATTGGTCGTACCGACATCCATGAATTCGATGAATCGAACCGCAATATCCCGATTGGAAAATCGCTCTACAAGATCAAGTAGTTCGTCTTCGTTCGCATTTTTCTTGACCACGGTGTTGATTTTGATTGGCCCCAGTCCAACAGATTCTGCGGCCTCAATTCCGGCAAGGACCGCAGCAACGGTATGTCCGGAATCTGTAATCGCTGCGAAGGTTGCTTCATCCAAGGCATCCAAACTCACAGTGACCCTGTCGAGACCTGCGGCCGAAAGTGCGGGTGCGTAACGGGGCAACAGTACACCGTTGGTCGTCATTGCAATCTCAACATCCCGCAATGCAAGCCTAGAGATGAGTTGATCCAGATTCCGCCGCAACAATGGCTCACCACCAGACAGGCGAATCTTTTCGACACCCAGTGAAATGAATAATCCAGCCAAGCGATCGATTTCTTCGTAGGAGAGAATTTCATCTTTGTTGAGAAATGCAAAATCGCTACCAAACACTTCTCGAGGCATGCAGTATCTACACCGCATGTTGCATCGATCTGTTACGGAGATTCGTAAATCCCGCAGGGGGCGCCCGAGTGTATCCCTCAACGCTCCCATGTCCTCCCCTTGCACATGGAACTGGTAACAGTTTCTAACTTGGATTGACCGAACAAAACGTGGGGGTCCCGGGCCCCCCACATTTTCACTTGATATAGCAAGTCGAACAAAATATTGTTGATGTTAGGAAAACGTACATACTGCATATTGGGAACAATGCTGCTCGCCATAGCCACCTTAGGCTCGGGCGTCTCAGCTGAACAGAGTAACGAACGATTGTCTGACTTGGAGGATTTAGGTATCCTCGAGCTCAGCATGGATGACGGGGTGATCGAAGCGATGGTGACCACGGATGCTTTTCTTACATTCATGAATTCGGATGAGGCCGCCTTGTTGGTCATTGAATCCATCGACATGAATGTTGGATTGTCTGATGAAGGTGAATTGGAACTGACTGAAATCGACATTGGTGTCGGTGAAGAGCAATCCGATGAAATTGCAGTTACACTACGTTTGAGCGATGAACTGGTGGAGTTGTTGCAGGATGAAGATTTGGATTCTGAAGATTTGCTGCGCGAACTTGGATTCGGTGATGACTTGGGCTTGGACGATTTCAATCCTGAAGTGGCAGACGATTATTGGCACTCTCGTACCTATTGGGCGGATGAAGCTTACCAGGTACGCGGTAGTCAGGCCGACTATGATGCTGTCATGGATTCCGAAGAGCCTGAAGAAGAATTCTACCGTGTCTTAGAAGAATT
This sequence comes from Methanobacteriota archaeon, assembly GCA_002701965.1. GTDB lineage: Archaea > Thermoplasmatota > Poseidoniia > Poseidoniales > Thalassarchaeaceae > MGIIb-P. The sequence goes on from NZXM01000033.1 coordinate 22,935, forward strand.
CGAAGAGAACTACGATGAGCGCATCGAAGATACCTTTGGTGCGCGCCTACACTGGGCGGATGAAGCCTACCAGATCCGCGGTAGTCAAGCTGATTACGACCGTGTGATGGATGCCGAAGAGCCTGCAGATGAATTCTACAATATCTATGAAGAAGTCATGCAAGATTGGGAATCTGAAGAAGAAGAGCATTGGGTCGAAGAGAATGAGTCGGATGTTCTAGACCGCGAACAATGCGAATGTGGTACCCTTCGTGGTGTATTCACACTCGATGAAAATGGAAATGGTACCATGCGCGGGTTGGTGTACAACGATGACGGTGAAGTCATTTCCAGTATGTGGGGTCAGTTCGATGCGGACGGATTCGCACACGGACTTGGTGGGGCAGACAATCAAACCGATGTGAAGTGGAAGGCTGTTCACGAAGACGGTCGCTTCACAGGTCTTTGGAAAATGATCAACGAATCTGACACTACTCAAGGAGTTCTGAAGGGACTTTACGAAGTCAACGAAACCGGCGACAGTGGTGTCTTCAAGGGCAAGTGGAAGGTCAGTGGCTGTGAGCATATGCCCGAGGATGTTGACGGACCTGACATGGACGAGGTCCGCCCACGACACGCACCAATCAAGGTTGATGCTGATCGGATCGATACTCGACCCATGGACATCACACCCAAGCAAAAGCCACTGATGGAAAAGCTGAGTGACGTCATGGATGAGCCACTCGTTGAGGATGAAAATGGGGCCATTGTGGACATCGGCGATGCTGCTGCCGGTTCGACACTGGGGACCATCGCACTTCTCGGTGCAGGCTTCATTCGCCGCCGAATCACTGGCGGCCTTTGAGCCAGTCATTGGATTGTAAACCACTAGGATGACACACAAGCCCTCAGCAGGCGCCTTCGGGTGCCTGCTGGGGGCCTTTTTTTTGTTTCAATGGACACACATATTCAAAGAGCAGCGGCCACACCCCGTAACCAAGGGGATTCCATGCTGACCATCACCGACCTGGCCAAGGAGAAGTTGGCAGGCTTTGCTGCGCAAGCAGATGATGCAGATGTCTTGGTGCTTCGAGTCGCAATTGTTGGCCGGGGTGCGAATGGATTCCAATATGACTTGCAATTGGTGTCAAAATCAGATACACCTGAGGACGATGTGACTTGTGAAGTCGATGATGTCGTGGTCTCCATTGCAGCCAAGAGTGCTGTACACATGGATGGTGCCACACTAGATTTCAAGGAGAGTTTGATGGGTGGAGGGTTCCACTTTGACAACCCCAATCCGATGTGGGCAGACCCTGTCGAAAAGGCAGTGGCGGAAGTCATCGAGAGCAAGGTCAACCCTGCGGTTGCATCACACGGTGGTGTCGTGAGTTTGGTTGGGATTGATGATAGCAAGGTCGTCATCTCCTTTGGTGGCGGTTGCCAAGGCTGTGGCATGGCTGATGTCACCCTCAAGCAGGGCATTGAGGTCATGATCATGGATGAGGTCGAGGGCATTACCGGTGTGGTCGATGTGACTGACCATGCTGCAGGAACCAACCCGTTCTACTGATTGATTTCTAAATTCATATTGCCATCTGATTTTAG
>NZXM01000034.1 GCA_002701965.1 Methanobacteriota archaeon
CGATTCATTCGCGGGTGGGTTTACTTGCCTTGTACTAGGTTCGGAAAGCCATTGAGTATCAACAACACCTCCCTGAGTGAACCACTCCTCTCCCGTTTGGATGGTTGTAGTATTGTAGAAATTATTGACAATCGTGGTAGTATTATTCACAATGGTGGTTGTAGTATCATCGGGCTCTTGGGCATCGGTATCATCGGCAGTATTACCGAAGCATCCGGAGAGCACAATTACGAGGGCAAGCATCAGGGCATAGACATTTTTTGCGGCTGTCATGGGACTTATTGTGAACAGCCAGACGATTTACCTTCCTCACAATCAGAGGTTGAAGAGAAAGCGCCGTGTGCAGGGTTCGAACCTGCGACCTGCGGATTAACAGTCCGCCGCTCCACCAGCTAAGCTAACACGGCTAGCGAGTCGCCGACTTCGCTATCATTCAAGAATGAATCGGGTGGCTTTGGTTGTAATTCCGGGCTGCTTGATGGTGAATACTAAGGGCGGTTTCGACCGGATTACGGCCATGGGTGACGTAGGTGGCGCGTGGAAAGCCTCTGCAGAAAACTTGGCACATGCGGCTGACGTACTGTCCGCAACCGCAGCCAGTGGTTCGCTGTACCGAGACGGTTTGGGTATGATTGCCAGTGAAAATATTGTCAGTCCAAAAGTGCAGGAAGTCATTACCAGTGATTTACACGGTCGCTATGCTGAGGGTCTACCCGGAAAGCGTTACTACCAAGGTTGTGGGGACTTCGATGATATCGAGTCTCTCGGAATTTCTTTGGCACAACAAGTGTTCAATTGCAACTTCGCGAATATCCAGTCCACCTCAGGAACTGTATCCAACATTGGTGCGCTGAAGGCGCTCGCCAAGCCTGGCGACAAGATTACCGCAGTGTCCACTGCAGATGGTGGCCACATCTCTCACGCCCGGATGGGTGCGGTCGGTTTACGGGGACTTGACCTCACAACCTATCCATGGGATGAAGATCGGATGGAGCCGGATGTCGATGCGGCTTGTGCGATGATTCGCGAGGTCGAACCCACCCTTGCTCTGGTCGGGCAATCCGTGTTCTTGTTCCCAACACCATTGCGAGAAATGGCTGATGCAGCACACGAAGTGGGCGCTCACATGATGTACGATGGCGCCCATGTTCTCGGTTTGATTGCCGGTGGACAATTCCAAGACCCTCTGCGTGAAGGCGCCGACATAGTCACGGGTTCAAGTCACAAGACCTTCCCTGGTCCTCAAGGTGGATTCCTTCTTTCCAACAGTGATGATGAGAAATTCCATCGTAAATTGAATAACGCGATTTTCCCCGGTGTTTGCTCTTCTTACCACCTGCATCATGTTGCAGGCAAAGTGATTGCGTTGGCTGAATTTGCCGAGTATGGTGAAGCTTACGCCAAGGATACGGTGACCAATGCCAAGGCGTTCGGTGCCGCACTGGCTGCAGAAGGCTTCGATGTTCTTGCAGAAGGGCGAGGTTACACCGCATCTCATCAAGTTCTCACTCGACACGGAGAAACCGATTCAGGTGCAGGTGCGAAGGCCGCTCAATTGCTCGAGGACGCCGGCATCATCACCAACATGAACATGCTACCCGGGGATACGAAGGCGATGACACCGAGCGGTCTACGATTGGGTGTACAAGAATTGACCCGAGTGGGCATGGGTCCAACTGAAATGGAGGAAGTCGCCAAATTATACGGTCGGGTTCTCATCCATGGTGAAGACCCTGCTACGGTAAAGTCGTCAGTCTCGGCACTCAAAGAGGAATTCCAAACCATTCGGTATTGTTTCAATGAAGATGAAATCAGTGGCTATCCATTGTAGGATGTGAAGTCGTGTTGCGACACATTGTGGCCACTGTGTACGGTCTCGCCTTCATTTGGATTGGTATCGCCCATTTCATCACGCCCGAAAACTTCGCTGAGATTGTGCCACCGTTGTTCTTGTTCCCGATGTTCTGGGCCTATGCTTCAGGAGCAATGGAAATCGCAGGAGGTTTGGCGATCATCGCCCCGAAAGCTCGGGTATATGCGGGTCGCTTCCTTGCTGTTTTTTTGGTAGGTGTGTATCCTGCGAACCTGTACATGTGGACGCATGGCATCCCCTACAATGGAACCAGTTTTGGAACGCTTGGTCATAGCATTCGACTGGTGATACAAATCATACTCATTACAATCGCATTGTACTTATCGGGAGATTTGGAACGGTTAACATCCACTGAAGATAACAAATTTTAGTTCTAATCCCAAATCGAATCCTCTCCACGTATTTTCCGTCGTTCGGCTTCAAGGAAACCTTCCCGCCGCTTACGCCCGAAGAGGCCAAAAATAAGCAGTAAACCGATGACACCAGTCGATGTCGCATAGATGGAAAAGTTGGAGTCTCCTCCCTCGATTTCTGTTGGTTCAGGTGAAGCGATTTCATCATCTTCCTCTGAATCTGATTCTATGGTGATATTGTCAATCATTGTGAGGGTTCGACCCATTGAATCCACGATATTCAATTGAACTGCATAAGTTCCAGCACTCACATATTCATGAAGCACAGGTGTACCATTGCCCTCGGTCTTGTCACCAAACGTCCACGAGAACGAGTAAGGGCCTTCACCACCACTTGCATATGCCGTGAATTCTACAGATGCGAACATCCCTTCAGTCACAGGCATCAATTGTCCAGAGTGGCTAAAATATCCAGTGAGATTTTCGATTATTGGAGGTGAGTTGGCCACGATTTGAATCGTGTCTTCAACAGTGCTAATGGTGTCAGAAACTCGCAATGTGACCAAGTAAGTTCCTGCTACAAACGTGTGGTTGACCTTTGAGTCATTGGATACAATCCCATCGCCAAATTCCCAACTGATTTGGTATGGTTCTAGGCCACCGGAAATGTTTGCTTTGAACGAAACGCCGAAGGGTGCTTCACCTTCCACCATACTCGCCTCGATTGTCACATTCAGTGGGATTATGGGCCAAACGCAAGATCCGTCATCATCTGTGGCAGCGATTTCATAATTCAGTGCGCTGCTATTGGTACATCCTCTGACTTCCTTGTGATCAAATACACCATCGCCATCCGTGTCTAGGAATTCACAGGTGCCATCATCATCGGTGGCATTGACATTGAAATTGGTCGCATTTTGGTTTGTACATCCAGTGATTTCAAGATAGTCAAACACACCATCTCCATCTGTATCTAGGAAGATACAGGTCCCGTCATCATCGGTGGCATTGGCATCGTAATTGGACGCATTCTCATTCATACATCCTTCAATCTCAAGATGATCAAACACACCATCTCCATCTTCATCAGAAAACTCGCATGTTCCATCGTCTACTGTTGCCTCGGAATCGTAGTTGGTTGCATTGGAATCAGTGCACCCGTAGATGTTGGTGTCCGGAGGTGAACCGATAGTGAAATTGAGAGATTCATAAGCCACCTCAGTGACATTACCCCAATCCAACTTCACGGTGAGTGTGAATTTGTATTCCTTCCCATCTGCCCAATTTGCCGAGGTATCGAGCGAATCCAAATGGTAACTTGCTTGGAGTGAACTGACGCCCATTCCCAGTAGTTTTGTTGTACCTGAATCTTGATATTCATATAGTCCAAAATCCAGCAGATAATCGCCAAATCTTTCAGTATCAGATGCACTGAATTCAATCTCGATATTTTCTTGCCGGGTCACATTATTGGCGATGTCAAGATAGAGAGTCTCAGACTCATGGTGGACATATCCCTCTGCTTCCCCTGGATAGGAAAAACCAATTTCAGCAATGGGATGGTGACTGTTGTTTACCACATCCCCCCAACCGAATGTATCGGTTGCGTTTCCAATCATCCAATCGACTTCATTTTGGTCAAGCCATACAGCACAGTGTACTGTGTAGGGCCCATCTTGCATAGGGGTCCATTCCTCGTTTACTGTGTAGGTTGTTGCTCCATTTTCAGGGGCGATTTCTCCAGTGTAATTGTGATGCTTGTAGTTTGGATCGACTCGGGTGAACCAAATTTCGTATTCAAATTCGTCTTGGGCGGTGACATTGAAGAATTCGATTTCAATTTCAACGTGATTCCCATCTGGTTCGATATCCGCCTCTACATTCAATTCAAATTCGCCAAGAACAATCAATGTGTAGATACACTCGCCACTTGAAAATACGGCCAGCGGATCATAATTGTCGGCAAATGAATCAAGGCACCCTACGCGAGGATTGCTAGGCTCGACAAATGTCCAAGTGATTCCTGGAATCCATGGGTTGGTGTCTTGGGAATCATAAGCCCCAGCCCCAAGATTATCTAAGATAGAATACGTTTGAGGCCTGAAATCACGGTTGTTCGGATCGACAAGCATTGAGGATACGTTGGAATGTGCAGAGCCATTTCTATACCCATTCCAATTGAATCCGAAGGTCCCTTCCTGTAACGGATATGAATCCCAAGAATCTGATCTGTGAGCTGCAATTGAATCAGCGGCATTATTCCAAATTGTCGAGTTTTCATTCCCTGCTCCATTTTCATGTAGTACGATGATGTGATTCTTGCTGCGGTTGTCCCATAGCACAGTATTGTTGTGAGCGTGATGATAATCTCCTTTGACCATGATGGCTCCACTCACGTTCCATAAAACGTTGTGATGAACGGTTGCATTTCTTCCTTCATTGGTGCCACCAGCGGGCCCATCCATTCTGATTCCATATTTGTCGGTGTCATGGATCCAATTGTAAGCAATGTTCGCATCTTGTTGTTCGTTCATCATCATTTGAACAACAGCTCCATCAGACTGCAACAATCCAGTATCCCAAATTTCATTGTGCANGATTGTCGGCGCATCTCCNATTGAAATGGTTGCAGATGCACCTGTACGGTGNATGGTGTTGTTGGTGAACGAATTGTCTTTCCCACCATCATAGATNGTAACCATCAATCCGGGTGTATCACTCACAGACCAATCGATGTGCGAGAAATACGAATCGTTGATTGTGTTGTTNTGAGATTGTAGTGCGGCGCCATGGAATTCTACAGCTGTACCGTCTGTATACAAGAACGCTGAATGTTCGATTAAAGATTCACTGCAGTGGTCAAATCGTGTCACCCACCGTTCNTCTACATCTTCACCAGCGATGTTTAATCCACGCTTTGACGTACTGGGATATCGCATGACGGTATCTTCAATTGAGCACCCAACACANTCATCAAATTGTACTGTGGTCGCAAAGAATTCAAGATTTTCAAACGCTACATCATCAGAGTTGATGACACTAAATGCATAGGGCTGGGTCTTGATTCTCAAATCCAAATTGTTTGCATTTTGGTTGGCGGGNACCTTGTAGTGGAGTCGTTGTGCAGAATCATTGTACCACCACTCNCCNTCGATATCAATCAGTTCGCGCTTCCCTTCTAGGAAGTATGCATGGTGCTTTGTTTTCCATAGATCTGTTGTGTCAAAACCGATCGTCTCATTGCTTGCATTCCAACTTGTTACCACACGACTGTACGACCTAAATGAGGCTACGTTCAGGATTGCAATGGATCCGACAGGATCAATTCCACTGGTCAGTAAGCCCCCTTGNGTACCCGAAATTCCGCCATCATCGGTCAGCCAACCGTTGGTATATGCATTGTTGGAATTGGTGAGGGTTCCTTGGGCCCAACGGCTCCGATTGAAAACAGACTCATCCTCAAAGTTCGCATTAGGCCATCGNGCAGGAATTTGTTCTGAGTGATTGAGGAAGAGTTGCCAGCCATGNTGAGGCAAGTCGACATATTGGATTCCATCCAAAGCGGTGTGCCAAGTTGCGTTAAAATCATCAGCGATGCTCTTGGTTCCATCGATGACAACCCNGNCTCCAGTCGCTGCACGAATGGTTAATCCATCCAAATTGTCAATGGTTACGTTCTCATGGTACAGGCCAGCGGATACAACAATCTCATCATGTGATGATGCATTTTGGACCGCACCTTCAATGGTTGATTTTGGACAAAGCAAAGTTCCATTCCAAAGGTCACTNCCATTNACAGCATCAACATAAATNGGNGCCCCTTGTGGTCGACTTGCAGATTCACAACTGGNTGATGAAAAACTTCTGGTTCCAATTTCTGAATGNTCCTGTTGGTTGAGGAGTGGGATTTGTACNGCCAANAGCATGATTGCGACCATTGCAATACAGGGCAATNCACTCCGCCGGGTGACCATGAATACAATTGCATGTTCGCTTCTATTTCATAGAAGCGGAACCGTGCTTTAGAGAATGTCAATTATTCGACTTGATGCATCCACCGGTTCATTGCTGAGTGTAATCGATTGCTGNATCANNTTTTTGTGCGCAGTTGATAGTTCTCCGCGATGATAGATTGTAATCCATGGCTCATCAACAACCATNAGTGANCCNACATGTGCATCGAGAACAAATCCTACACCATGGTCGATAGAATCTCCGAGTTTCTTTCGNCCNCCNCCCATTTCCAATACGNCGGTNCCTANCGCCATNGCATCAATATCGGCAATCCATCCGGGTTGAGGGACAGGGAATTCAGTGGTGTTGAGTTCTGAATCGAGAAGCCCCAATCCATGNAGTAAATTGTGCTCATTTTCAAACAAAGATTGTTCGACACCTTGGGCNACACACATCTGCTCAAACAGTGCCATTGCACTGCCATCTACCAGTGAGTCNTGGATTCGAAACGCTCCCTCATCAATCGATTCACANACACCCGTTGACTGGAGAAGTATACCTCCTTGGATACAGACCAATTCTTCGAGATCCGCTGGACCTGAACCCCTGAGTGTCTCAACAGATTCTAGCACTTCCAGGGCATTGCCTGCGGCAAACCCGAGAGGTGTATCCATTTCCGTGAGAGTTACACGTGTAGAAATTCCCAACCCATTTCCAGTTGTGACAATTGACTCAGCCAATTCTTGAGCATCGTCCCGTGTTTGCATAAATGCTGCACGCCCGACCTTGATGTCCATCACCAGCGCAGCCAATCCCTCGGCCGCTTTCTTTGACAGGATCGACCCCGTAATCAGTGCTGTAGATGCAATGAGTCCAGTGACATCACGGATCGCATACATGCGCTTGTCTGCTGGCGCGATTTCACCAGTTTGTCCCCCAATCATACATCCAATCGTGTGAACCATTTCTGATGCTTTTTCAGGTGTGATGCTGACATCGTAACCTTGCAAGGATTCCAATTTGTCAAGCGTCCCTCCCGTGTGCGCCAAACCACGCCCTGCAATCATGGGNCATTTGAGTCCACAGGCCGCTAGAGCTGGGGCGAGAACCAAGCTGACTTTGTCACCAATNCCACCTGTACTGTGTTTGTCGACAACCAGGTGTTTCCACTCATCGGGCCACTTGAGNACNGTNCCGGAATGGAGCATNGCATNTGTGAGTTCAACGGTATCATCTGCCGACAANCCGTTTTCAAACACGTNCCGCATCCACGATTCGACNTCTGTATCACTGAGGCTTCCGTCGACGACGCCATCTACAAAGTTCTGAATTTCAGTCATCATCCATCAATCCGATTTCGATGAGTCTCTGACGCAGGAATTCTCCGGCGGTGATACTCGGGTAGAGGGCTTCACCACCCGTTCGCTCAATGAATTCGGGTAGTGGAGTCAGATCCACATCATCCCTTGGATGGGTAAACATGGGCATTGAGTATCGGTCAGAGTTTGCATCAGGTGGGTTCACGACACGATGAGTCACCGCTTTGAACAATCCATTGGTTAGATTTTGTAACATGTCTCCTGAATCGACGATGATATGCTCATGATTCCCTTCGACTGAAATCCATCCACCGTCATGATCCATGACTTCCAGACCAGCGGCACTTGCCCCAACAAGGAGGGTGATGAAATTGATATCTTCATGCTGAGCACTACGTACAGCGCCATCTGGAACATCGTCCCCCAGAGCAGGGTAGTGCAGAATACGAAGAATCGTGTTTCCATCAATGGCCATGTTCGGCAACCAATCTGGACCCTTGCCCAAATATTGTGAACAAACTTCCAGCAGTGTTCTACTGAGTTCTTCCATCTGGATATACAGGCCATCGACAGCTGGTCCAAACTCGGGACAATCATCGGTTGGCCAGATATTGGTGGGATATTCACTCTTCAAGGGGTGCCCATCAGACAATGTGCGTCCTGTCTGCCAGAATTCCTTCAAGTCTGGTGCGGGATTATCCTTTGCGTGTTCCACTCCGAAAGGAACATATCCGCGCTGATTTCCGGATTGATTCCAACGCATTTTTGTTGAATCGCCCATGTTAAAGAAAGTCTCACTAACGTCGTATGCTCGATTGATATCATCTAGAGGAATTCCATGGCCTGTGAGGGCGAAGAAGCCAATATCTTCCAGCGCGGCTCCCATTTTTTCTACAAATTCATCTCTGGAAGTTGCATCGCCATCGGTGTATTCACGCAGGTCTAGAGTTGGGATTGAATCTCTTGCCATGGAACCTCTCGCAACTCGGGTGCCCATGAATCCTTCGTGTTTTCACTGCTCAGATTCATACTTTTCACGGAGTTGCTCGACAGTCCAACCTGCATCTAGCGATTCCTGAACTTTTTGAGGTGACCAACCTGGGAAATCATATCCATCCAGTTGGGGTGCTCCGAATACTCCATCATCCTGACCGACAGAAACTTCTCTGGCATCGCTTCCAGCATTGGGTCCCACACTGGTCCCATCAAGAATCACTGCACCCTGCGGGGCCACCATATCTTCATCCTCATCATCCCAGCCTTCAGAATCTAAATCACTTGCATCGTCGACCAACACAGTGCCAGCAGCCTCCATTCGGCTGTTGTACAGCATAAGTCCCAAGGCTCCTGCAAGTCCGATCGCTGCGAGAATGAGCAGAATGAAGAATATCTGGGCTGATGTTCTATCCATGGCATCTTCTCGGAACGGCCCGGCTTCTTCTTCCTCTTCCTCAGAAGGGCTGGTCGTATCATCTGGACCAGGGGTTACGGACTGCGGTAGTGTACATGGAACGGTTTCGTTATCGGGAATCCCGTCCAAGTTTGCATCCGCTGTTTGCACTGCAAGGTATGCATCGATGGCTTGCTCCCATGCCCANACAACTTCATCACCGTCGTGGATACAATCNCCATCTGTATCCGGGTTGTNNGCCTCTCCACCGTTTTGATATTCCTGCAAGTTTGCCAATCCATCATTNTCGGAATCCAAATTCTGTTCAGAATTGGTAGTTCCTGGGACAGCTGACCATGATCGATTGAGTCCGTTTTCAACTTCCCAATAATCAGGCATCATATCACCATCGGTATCTGTGGATGTATCAAATCGATTCCAATCTTCATTGAACGTGAAGGTTTGGTGTAATGCAAGTTCTGGATGCTCGATGGCGATGCCCATCTCACGATTTCTCAATGCGCTATTGCTACCCCAGTTGATGCTACTGAACAGACTCCATGTTTCATCAACAATCAAACTCTTGTCGTGGAGCTTGGTAATGTCCTCGGCAGTATGCATTAGGCGTGCTTCGACATCCAAACCATCTGTCATATTCAATCGATGATTGAAGTGNTTCACAGTTTCACGGATNTCATCNTCTTGANTGACATAGTATCCATTGATTAGTAGGCGAATCGAGACACTTCGATTTGCGGCGCGTTCAATCGCTTCTATNAGCGGATTTTCACCATATCCCCAGTGCCATCCTAAGTCGAAATATTGTACGGCTAAATCGATTGAGACTTCGGCTTGATCAATCATCCAAACCAATGATTGGATACAATCGTCAGGACAGGTGAGTAATACTGCACCAAACGGCCCTTCATACGTCAATGCTGGAGGTTCTGCAGGTCCGTAGTTCGTCGATGCAGTTGGGCGTGTCCATCCTGTGGGTCGTCCCATCGATGTGGGTGCATCTTCATGATTCATGATGTGCAAAAGACTCTCATTTTCATCCCATGAAAGGCGCGTCATGACAAGGTCGGCAACATCTTGACTGTTGATGATGATTCCCGAATCCCGATTACCAGCATCTCCATCCAATGGGAATGTAGATCGTTTCCAGTTCCCACTGCCCATCCAAACACTNTCACCATCTCGAACCGCCACTTTGGAGTGGATGTAGCGATAGGGNGCCATCGGTGCATTTTCGCCAGCAGGCTCAACCATCCATAGGACCTNACAACCCGCATTNTGCAACTCNTCAGCCCAGCCGCGCTGGCTTTCAGTATCCGAGGCATCCCCAAGNATTTGACCTTCCAACAAGATGGTGCAATCNACACCCCGCATGACTGCGGCTTCGATTGCCAAGAACAACTCTGGCGAGTCAAACTGGTATACGTGGAGGTGCAATGAGNTGGTNGCTTCATTNATCCAATCGACCATTTGTTGCAACGTACCTCGAGGTGAATTGGCGGGNGTCAATGTTCCATCGGCTCCGAAGTATCCTGAGTCNCAGAACAAGCTTGAACCCAAGCGAAGCCAACGGTATTCCCAATCGGCTGAAGTATCCGTGTCTGGCAAAACATCGCATCCATCGCCACGCATCAAAATCAGCCCNGACATGTCAGAAGGAGGCATTTCTANNGCCAAACCATTCCAGCCCTCAATTTCGGCAAATCCAGAACCATACACGAANGCGTCGACAATGGTNTCGTCTGGAGCAATGAGTTGCAACGCCCCTCCACTATTGATCAGCCANGGNGGATCGTTTGAGAACAACAAATCCGCATNGATGGCAATTGGTCCTCCATCTGCAAGCAAATTGGCTGGGTTTTCGGAGATGACGACCGATTGTCCNGGCTCAAGGATGTAGTTGAGCATCAATGAATTCTGAGTTGAATCACTGGTCAAGCGGGCGATACTCCATCCACCCAAATCGACCCATGTGTCACCCATATTGGTGATTTCAAACCAGTCATTGTGTCGGCCAAAGGATGCNTCTGCAGGCATGANTCGTGTGAATTTGATGGTCATNCTCCCNTCATATGAGTGAATNAGTGGATTCTCTTGNTTGGGAGTCGGCCAGAGTGTTTGACGTGTTTCTGAGCCACCATTTCGTGATTCTAGGGTCTCACAATCTGTGCTGGTGTCCCATGTGAGGGTTTGAATCGAGTTCCCATTGGGGTCNANAAGCACGATGGTCTCCCCTTGATTCGTGAGAATATTATCATCAAGATTGAGGACCACATATTCGCCTGAATCTAGCATCATCGAGTTNGATGTGTGATNCCACAAACGGTCGGGTGCAACAGCGGCNGCACCGCCACCGGCNTCCTGAACCATCCATCGCGAAAGGTTGACNGCATAACCTGCGGCATTGTACAGTTCAACCCATTCGCTGGCCAAACCATCGGTAGGNTTCGAACATTGAGGANTGACTTCAGACATCAGTANCTCGGTTGGACCTGAATAGGGTTGCTCAAAGATGTGGTTTGCCTCACCCGGTGTCGGCCAAGCACCGACGACCCACATCTGACTTGAACTCAAGCCGGGGACCATGCTCATTCCATATGCGGAGTGATCCCAAACCACAGTGTGGACAGAAATGCCCTGTGGGTCGTTGAGTTTCAACGTCCCCTGTGCATTGGTCAGTGTAATGGATAAACCACCCAACGGGAAGACTGCATATTCCCCTGGGGCTAGACTCGAAGAAGGTAGGTTGTAGCCTGAACCAGAACGCAATTCCCATCCTGTCAAATCGACTGTTTGATTTCCTGTGTTGACAAGTTCGACCCATTCACCATCCATTCCAGTCTGTGAATCAGAACCGGTGGGGTTTGGNAGGAATTCAGAAATTCGCATNCCAGTNTCGATGGTCTCGTTCCCAGTNGTGCCATTGCCTTGGCCCGGGTTCAATGCACCAGGTGTGTTGTANGCNGAAGGCATCCACTGNCCTTCAGNCATCANTGGNTCTGCAGGTACGATACTCANGTTTTCAGCGTGTGGAGCGTCCCAAGAAACAAATTGTCGAATNTCGCCATTTCCATCGACCAAGGAGATNGAGTCATAGATGACAATCAAATCGATTGGNCCGTANACATACAATTCACCTGNNGAGAAATTNGCAGGCAATGGNTTGNTCATNACACCAGTNCCTGTNTGNATGGNNANTGTNGANGGNTCCAATNNTTGNNNTTGNCNNGNATCNGGNTAGTAAAATTCGANCCATGNACCTGNNGAATCTGNNGCAGTGCTNGCATTGANCANAATTTCATTCATCTGAATNCNNANNCCNGGAAGGATNGCATTTGGTGAATTGAAATCCATCGGNGTTGGCCANTTTGCNGTCATCANCGAATCTGCATTNCGNCCCCACTCGGGTGCTGTGGATGAGAGGTTGACATAGGAATGGCCTGGAGCAGTGGGGCCAGCATATTCGACTTGGTGGGTAATATCTCCACTCGGCATGATGAGTTTGACTTTCTCTGTACCTTGGCCATTGTTCAGCATCCCATAGGTTCGAGTTCCATTGACAGCAACGATGCGATGTTCACCGGGTTCAATCATGGTNCCCTGGCCCACAAGATGGGTTGTGTTCATCACCATGGTGTTGCCTGCTGCATCCGCAATGGACCAGCCAGCCAGGTCAATGGCAACCTGTCCAATGTTGGCAATTTCGACCCACTCTCCACCCGGCCATGTTGCATTGTCATCGGTCCAGTAAGGGTCTGGCATGACTTCAGTAATACGCATTTCACTTTGCACAAAAGTTGGCCCAGTAAAGCNACCTCCCGTATTCGCAGCCCCTGGTGTATTGGAATTAGAGTCGACGTAATCATCTGTCGGCAAACTCCCTGGGATTTTACTCACATCACTACTGGCTTGTCCAGTCGTAACGGTGTGAACTGAGGAACCAGAACCATCGAAAAGGTCGAGTGTTTCTCCTGCATTGTTGAGTTTCAGTGTCCCTTGACTGTTTTCGGCAATGATTGCATAATCCCCTGCTGGTAGGACATAGGGGGTTGCCAGGTTCGCAAAGTCGACCCAAGTGTTTGCATCGATTGGATGTGAATATTGAGCGGCATCTACCAGTGTCCAGCCTTGAAGATTGATGTCGGTATTCCCACTGTTGTGCAGTTCGACCCATTCACACGCAGGATAAGTTCCAGTGTCCGTCCCCATCGGGTTGGGCATCAGCTCATTGATGCAGATGTCTCCGCTACATGCGGTTGATCTTCCTTCAGATGCTTGCACCAAAGGAGAGAGGCTCATTATCAGCATTAGCGTGGTCAATAGCAGGGCCTTACGACACATCGGATTCACCGCAGGGCATAGCCCTGCGCTCACGCGTGAGGGTGTCTTGCCCTTAGTGCCTCCGCACATCAGATGAAGCCGAACCCGTCCAACTTCTGTGCGAATGTGTAAATCATAATCGGGACCAAGATGATGCCCATGCCGTGACTACGACGAATTCCTATTCGGGGTGGCATCAATCCCATTGCAGTCCCCACAATCAGTACACCTATTCCAATCCAGCCAGTGGATAACCAAACGAGGATGGTGACAAATCCAATCACACCCATCACCATACTCCTTAGTGGAATCAATTCGTGTAATTTCAGCATGCCTTGCCCCACCTTAATCATCACAGGTACAGCAAACAAACCTGCACCGATGGTAATCGCCATCAATCGAATGTAATCTGATGGTGGTTCAAGTCCAGTCCACTGGTCGATTGGGTACATCATATTGAGCGCAAGCGCCGCACCCGAACGTGGGCGTAACACAAGGTATAGGAAGGTCAGAACCATCACAGTCACAGCAGTATTCGTGGCTGAAAGAACAGCGATGACTTCGAGGTCTTGCTGACGAGTTTGGGCATCCAAATCTTCCAACTCGGGACTGCTCTCCTTGACTTCTCGCGCCTTGGCAAGCATGGCTTCATCTTCCATTTCCCGGTCTACAAGTTCCGCTTGGTTGTCGCCAATAACCTCGACATCACCACCGATCTCGGCATCCCAATCACCGAGGTCATCATCCGTAGTTGCGGAAATGAACCCACCATCCTCGGGAACTTCCAATCCATGCATACGAGCGGTTTCCGCTCGATATTCTGCAATCCTTGCACGGGCCGCAGGATCATTGATTCCACCCGGTCCGTATTCGAAATCTGCAGGGATATAATTCGGGTCTGTCAATCGTCCCCAAAAGTTTCGAACCGTCATCACGACAACAGTTGCTTGAGCCGCAGTCATCCCAGGCAGAATAGCCATCACAGCCGCACAGCATGAAGAAAGGAAACAGGGGACAATCAGAGGCTTGGCGGGCGGTAAGTCCCAATTTGGTTCTTGAGGTGGCATTTCCGACGTGGTGACATAGATGTCAATCAGGTTTGCAATTCCAAACAAACCTGCCAATGCAGGCATGAGTAGAGTTGCGGATGGCATGCCAACAGGGCTACGCCCGGGTAATTCAAACACGGCCCAGCCATAGAATCCAGCGAGCAAAAAGAAGGCGGTCGCAACCAACATGCCTGCCGCACGAGAATTATCTCCCAATCGGAAATCAATGGCTTCGAATCGGCGATAGATTCTCCACTTACCGATGTGGAAAGTAAATTCCTTCGGTTTAGGCAAAGGAAATCTGGCCCACTTTGTTGTTGTTTGGACCCATCCTGGCCATGCCAGACGTGTGGTCTCTGTAAGGATGAGGAATACCGAGATGGCCAACAAGAGCCAAGGCAGGATGTCTCGGCTGAGCTCATACAAACCAAGTCCAGGATTTGTTCCGAACAATAGTCTTGCAACCAGCAATAGCGGGATGCTTAGCAAGAGTCCAAGTTGGCTACCACGCGCGGAATATGCGACACCTTGAGCCGCATGTCCAGAGATCAACATTCGATGCCCAGGTAGCAAAGCCAGAGCAGTATCTCCATCAGGTGCCCCAATCAAAGCACTCGGGATGTAGTTCAGGAAAGTGTGAACCGTTCCCATCGAGACAATGATTGCCGCNACAGAAGAAAGTGGGATTCCTGCACCAACGGCGATGGGTGACATGGAGAGTGCAATCAATGCGACGTTGTTTACGTGGAAACCGGGAATCAGCCCGGTCATACAACCTAGGAAAATACCGACGAAGAACGAGCCCATAAGCCACGCCCAATCGAGCATATATCCTTCCAACATCACAATCACCTCTCACAGGGTTAGACAGAGTTGTGTTCCCGGGTTATCCGATGAATCAATCGCAACCAATCGTCCGGTCCAAACTTGGACTCCTGTGCTATTGCCACCTTCATCGAATCCAGTGGTCATCGCGGTTCCATCATCGAATAGACAGATTCGATCATCGGTACCTGAGGCAACCAGCCATAAATCTCCATCAGCAGTTTGATTTAGTTCTCCATTGACACTGACCAAGGTATTGACTTGCCATGTCCAAGCGTCCCAACCAGCACTCCACGAGAATGTGTCTGGTGGGATGTCAACTGAACCAACAGCATACAGTGGGACGTCAAGCATGATGCGTCCTTCGGCTTCATTCCAAAGCACGGTGGCATTGTAGAATTCTATGTACGTTCCTTTCTCAATCCATTCAGCGTGTGCACCCGCAATTTGGAATCTCAATGTGGTGGATCGTTCCATGTAGTCCTTGCCATCACCGAGGTAGCCCTTGTCATAATCGGGTGAAACTGCTCCAGTGGTCCATCCAGCAACATTGACTTCTTTTCCGATCCAATCTGTCGGATTCGCCGCAATCGTTGCGAGCGTAGTGAAGTCTCCAATCAAAATACCAACGGGATTTATCACGTGGCTTTCATCACTCATTTGTAAACAGATTTGCGCCCGGTCCTCTGACCAAACCAATCGTCCAGAGAATCCATCTTCGGGTAACGTGCCGTTCCAGCCTACGGTCGGAATCATACAAATGATGCCAACATTTTGTCCCCCGGGTGCGACAATCCAGTGCTCACCATGGTCGATTTCCAAATCTCCATCATCATCAAGCCAAGTGTATGTGCCCTCGACAAAGACGAGTTTACCAATGTCATAGGACCATGTTTCAGCCGCTACCGCCCATGACAATCGCTTCGCACCAGCAGGATGTGTGACCTCAACTGTCGAAGATTGGACTACAATCGACCAGCGATAATTCCGCTCATCCCACTGAACCCAACCAGTCAAGTTCACTTTGGAACCAGCCTCTACCCACTCAGTGACACGACCCTGTAAAGCCACGGACAATCGGTGGTCACTATCGAGGTAGGACGGGTTGTCAATCAGGGTAAAACTCTGCCAAGTTACGTTTGGCTCAAGTGCATCGGAAAGATATCCGGAGAGGTTGACCACACGAGACTCGTAGGCAGATGCATTGGCAGAAATATCGTTCAATGTGGTATCAAACATGACGACTTCGGCACCTGCTTTTTCAGTAATTGCNCCCATCCCCTTGGAATTNATCCAAATTTTCCCGTTGTANTGTACAACTTCTCCTTCGACAATNACAGTGGAACCAATCGGTGGGACTTCACTGGTGTCATACCATCGGATTTTTACGACATCGGGTGCGTCTTCAACTTGTAAATCAACGCGATCAGACCCATCGCTGTAGGGGTCACGGACCCAAGAAATCAGGGTCCCTTCAATCTTCACCGTTTCAGATAGGTGCTCGTGCACTTCATCGATTTCGATTCGATCTGGTTCTCGAACCACGGCATAGAAATTCAGTGTTGACACCAAGAGAACGGACAGAAAGAACGCAGCCCACATCTTCGACATGAACCCTCGACTCTTCCCAAAAGGCATGAACCTTGCCGAGTGCGCCGGTGGTCTCATTTGCTGGACTTGATGTCGGTCAAACGTGGGCAGAACTCTGACTATGGCCGTTACGCTGCTACTATTCAGTGTAAGTGTATCTCCCCTTTCACTTGAGGACGTNNCGGATATTCGCCATTCAGATGAGGGGGTCGAGATGGNCCAACTTGTCACTTGGAGTGTNGGGGATACATGGACTTACGATATCGAATTGGATGCTGTGTTGTTGGTNGAAGATAGCCCTGATTTGGCTGGNTCCTCATTGGAGTTATTGTATGGCGATGCAACCATCACCGTGGCTGCTGCCACATTACACAATGTATCAGGGCTGCTNCTTCCAGCTTATCGATTGGAAATCAATGCNTACGCAACAGGTGCAGGTCGATTCCCAGAACCCAATACAGGTATTTTTGCTTCAGGCCAACTCTTGGTCAACTATCAAGAAACTCGTTGGGTACGGATGTCAGATTTGGCAGTCATCAGCCGTTTACAATCCCTTGACTTGGATTTCGATGCATTCGGAATTTGGACAACCGGAATCGCTGATTTTGATCATGAGCATCANTACGAACCGCCTCAGGAAGTGAATGATTTCCCAATGCGGTTGAATGAGAGTTGGAACTCNGTATCNTTGCATACTGAAACCTGGACNGGNAACGGTGGGCCTGTACAAATTTCTGAGGATGTNGTCNAAACTGAGGAAGTGATNGTTTACAANGTNNCAGAAANNGGCNAAAGTCCAGCCAATTTTGCTGGTTGTGANGAATCATATCGTGTGTTGTGGAACAANACNAANGGAGATATTTTGGAAGATCGNTGGTGGTGTCCAGCCGTTGNATTTGAAGCATATTGGTGGACCGACGACATCGCTTTGGAAGGTGTTGATGCTGAATTTTGGTTGACCGGTTATACACCNGCTGAAACACCNGAAGTTGTCGTGGCACTCGGAACCAACGTGTCAGCTCTAAATCAAATCATCAATGTCACTGTCATTGGCCCAGTCGGTCAAACCGGCACTCTTTGGCATCATGCTCAGACGTACAACTTTACCTTGGAAAGTGGAGTCGCATTTTTACAAATACTAGCTGGGAATCGAATGGACGATACGCCCACGAGTATTGATTGGGGGACCCATGGCATCATTGCTTGCGTTGAGACCAATACAGATTCTTTGAATTGCGGAGGTTCTACTCTAACATTGGAAGGCAGTGCGATTGGGGCTCTCCTTCGACAAGATGCGATTGACCGAGCACCAGTGGTGCTTGAAGTAGGGCATGAGACCACACAAAGGTTAGGTCTCTCATTCCGATTTTGAACGTGAAATTGCAGCCATTGCCAACAAGGTGATTGTCGCCAGAATTGATGGTGCAGGCAATCCATTACTGGTCACGATAGTACTCACAACGTTCGAAGCTGAATACTCATGATCGGTGAGCGTGGCTGAAAGTGTAAGTGTCCCATTGACGAAATGCTGTGACTTGACGAGATAACCCTCTTCATGATACCAATTGGTACTGGTTCTAGTTTCTCCAACAATTTGCTGATCCATCCGAATCGTTGCAACATTTTCATCGTTAAACTCTCCAACAGCGATGTCTACTTCTTCAACAGCAGTCCACGTGATTTGACGTGCTATGTTTTCTGTGAGTCGACTCGTTTCATTCCATAGAGCGCGGTTGATTCGCTCTTCTGAGATGGTCGTCCTTGTGATGGTTTCAGCAAAGTCCCATTCATTTCCAACTTCAATACCACTGGGCCAAAGCCCATCGCGTTCAATGAGTTCTTCAGTGATCAACCTAGACTCGATGTAGTTGTCTTCGCCCCCTCCGCTAAACCAAGATTCAAGGGTAATTGTTTCAACACGCTTCTCAAATGCACTTGCTCCAATCGGCATCCACACTTTGATGTTCGTCGTCACATTGAGAGTCATTGTATCGTTGGTGTATTCTGTACTGTTTGGTGTGAAGTGAACCGTCATATTCACTGAATGTTCAACAACACTCACTCTACAATTCGTATCTTGGCCTCCAAGATTGATATTTTCATTATCTTCAAAGGTCAATCGCATTGGTACATCTTCAGTGAGATTCAACCTCTCGTAGTCTTCACTTTCAGCGGCCATTTCGGCCTCATATTCAGCGAATACAGCAGCGGTCCAACCGTCGTACTCAAACCAATCTCCACTGCGGTAATCTGGTTGGCCAATGGTGATTGCGGAAGCGGTAGAAGATGCGAGCAGCCCCACGATGAGCAATGCCACCCAGTGCCTGCGCATACCCGGCGACTTGCGGTTGAGTCCTTCAATAGAACCCATTCCATGGGACCGTTTGTTTGAATAATCAGGCCCTTCACCCGTAGGGTGATACCATGTCAGAGAATCGCTATCGCGCCATCCTCGCCATCGCCGCCATTGGGTTGTTTGTCTTCCCTGTTTTGGTTGCAGCAGCCGCAACACCAATCACGTCACCTCAACCTCAGGAAGAGGTTCAGTGGTGGGAAGATACACTGATGGACAAGGACAAGGATGGCATCGATGATGACATCTGGGTTGCACTCAACAACACTGACTTTGAGTGGGTTGATGAAAAGGGCCACATTGACGTCATTGTAAACTTGGATCATTTGCCGACAGAAGACGATGTAGCTCTATTGGAGAATCAACTTGATTTCGTTCACCTACACACCTTCCATCTGATTGACAGTATTGCAGGTTCTGTTGCTGTTGACGACATCGTCCCGATGTCACGTCTTCCTGGCGTAGTAATGGTTGAATTGGACAGTGTATTGCAAATCATGAACTCTGATGTCAAAGATACTCACGGTGTTTGGGATGTCTACGAAGCCACTGGTTACGATGGATCTGGCAGCGTTGTAGCCATCATCGATACCGGTATTGACGGTCTCCACGTGGGCCTAGATGACTTGGACGACGACAACAGTACGGATGATCCAAAAATCATCGCATTCTACGATGTTGTGAACAACCCCGGTCTCACCAATGGATCGGAAATTTTCCCTTATGATGATCAAGGGCATGGGTCCCATTGCGCGGGTACAACAGCAGGTACAGGCGCCCCGACCTATGAGCACACTGGAATGGCACCTCAAGCACAGTTGGTCGGTGTCAAGGTGCTCGATGAAGGTGGCTCAGGCTCGTTCGCTGGGGTCATGATGGGCATGGAATGGACAGTCGAAAAGCGCCATGAATTCAACATTCGAGCCGCAAGTATGAGCCTGGGTGGACCTGGTGTAATTGAATTCACCAGTGCTGAAGAAGAGAGCGTTGCTCGTATGGCCAACGAAATGGTTCGTGCAGGAGTCGCTCTATTCATCGCAGCTGGTAACAGTGCAGGACCCGGTACTATTGGTACACCTGGGAGTGCGGAGGACGTCATCACCGTTGGTGCGCTTGACAAGGGTGATCAACCCGGAATTGCAGTCTATTCTAGTGAAGGTCCTACGGAAGAAGGGCGAATCAAACCAAACATCGCTTTCGTTGGTTCAAATGTAATGTCTGTAGCATCGAACACAGGGGATGGTTACGTTGATTTCTCGGGTACCAGCATGGCTACACCTGGTGCAGCCGGAGTTGCCGCTTTGATGTACCAAGCAAACCCGGAACTTTCACCATTTGATGTTCGAAATATCATGCAGGAAACTTCTGATTACAGACAATGCCATCACAAAGGTGCAAACCAACCATGCGCTGAAGATGTAACATCACTCAAACCTCGTCAAAACAACATATACGGTCATGGCGAAGTTCGAGCACATCCTGCAGTGATGGAAGCTGCAAACCAAGTCTACGGATTTACAGACATGGTCGCAGTCAACCTTTCCACATCGACATCGACTGATAACAAGGTCCATGTGGGCCAAGGAGAGTCAATCACATTCAAGATTGGAGGTGCTGCAGAAAAGGTTCAGTGGCGCACTTGGGACATGCGTGATGAGTGGATGGATCTCGACAGTTTTGTGGCTGGTTCACAAGAATTTGAAATCGAACACGACATGTTTGTTGACCGCCTCAAATATCTGCCAGGAAATACGATTGAAGGTAATCAAACCCTCATGGTACGCGCGCTTGTTGGTAGTAACTCCAGTGCAAATGTCGTCACTCACATTCATGTGATGGGAAGCGAGAAGGCGCCCGCAGATATGGACGACTCTGGATTCTTGAGTACAGGATTGATTGTTGGTGGCTTATCCTTCTTACTGTTCATCTCATTGGCAGCAGCAGCAGTCCTCTTCATGCAACTTCAGAATTTGCGTGGGACTGATTCACTGTATACCTTTGAGGAAGCACCAATTGAAGCGACATTGGAAGATGGTTGAATGAACGCGCAGGAACAAATCCTGCTGGCCGCAATTCTTGCTGGGTTGGTGGCCATAGCGGTCACGGTTGCGATTGAGAAATTTGGTGGTGTGATTGGTGGTATTCTCGGCACCATCCCCACTACCATCGTGCCTGCAGCCGCCTTCATGTGGATGGCTAAACCCAACTCTGATGCCTTTGATCCAGCCATGGGTATGGTTCCAGTAGGCATGTTGCTCAATGCCATATTCCTCTGGCTATGGAGGGTGGTTCCACCGCGAATCCCTTTGTGGGATTTTGGCAAACGATTGACCATTATAACCACGATTAACCTCAGTATGTGGTTTGCAGGTGCAGCTATTTCTGTGACGCTATTCCCTGAACAAATATCAATGTCGGTAGGCTTGATTGCACTCATCATTGGTGTTCTTCTTGGATTGTGGATTAGTCTAGATCACAAACCTGCACCACGGGGAAAAAACCGGGTTGGCCCATTGACGCTCGCTTGCAGAGGCATTGCGGCAGCCACTGCAATCGGATTGGCCGTGTGGCTTTCTCAACTCGGTTCACCCTTGCTAGCCGGCATGGCATCTGTCTTCCCAGCAATTTTCTTGACCAGCATGGTCGCACTTTGGATCGCGCAGGGTGAAGATGTACCGAGTGGTGCTGTTGGTCCAATGATGCTTGGTGCCATGTCTGTGAGTTTCTACGCCTTATTGGCTACCTTCACGCTACCTGAATACGGAGTGCTCATCGGGTCGGCGATTACTTGGGTCGCTTCGATTGGATTTGTTTCAGTTCCCGCGGCCCTTTGGTTGAGATTCAATGACAACCGTCGGGTTGAAGGATGAAGCCCGGCCCCGCAGGGCCGGGGAAGTAGATGTCGAGTAGGGCGATTCCAGGATTCTTGGTTTTCCTTCTCATTTGCTCGAGCTCCGCAGGTTGCCTTTGGCCTGAGGTTCCTGAAGCACCTGAAGTCGGACTCGAAGTGGAATCGTTCGGTGCCTACAGCGTGGTTGCTCCAATCGATACTGGAATCAATGTATATCATGACCGATTCATTCTCAACGAAACCCTACCGGATTGGTTATTGGATGGGCTTGGAGTGACCATGTGGTGTAACCTGACACAGAACGGAACTTGGCAGGAGCGATACGAGGCAGATGCATCGACTTGTTGGGATCTCATCACGGCCAGTGACATTGTTTACTTCCCAGGAACCCGCATCATCGGAACTACACCGGATGATGGAACAGATATCCCCATTTTGGACGACCCCTCGGATGGACACGGCACCGCGGTGACTGGTGCAGTACTCGATGCCAACCCCCATGCCATCATTTTCTTCGTTGAAGGGTTCAGCGATGCGGCGGTATTGGCCGCAGCAAATCAACCACTTGTTGACATTGTCACGACATCATTCGGGCCGATTGGCAGTGTGCCAGTCCCCGGAATCGAAGATGCAACTCGTATTGCTGTGGTTGAACACAACAAGGTCCACACAGGTGCGGCGGACAATACTCCTTCTCCGGCGGTTCAGGATTCTACTGCAGGCCCCCCTTGGTCAATCGGAATTTCGGGATATGCTGAAGAAGATGATGACCAAAAAGAAACTATGAGTGGTTCATACCCTGATATTGCCGCAGACTGGACACAAGTTCTGCCCAATCACGATGATACGGATGGGTACCATCAAACCTCAGGTACTTCATTCGCAACACCTCGGACGGCTGGTATTCTCAGTTTGGTCTTGACCCAGTTGCGTGAACTTGCGGGGGACATGGGATCGGGTGCTTCTGAGGAACGTGGGGGGCAGTTGGTCAATGGTACAAACCTGTCCATCACCAACAGTATGCTAAGAGATGCACTCAACCTGTCAGCCTGGTATCCTAGTTCCTCAACTTGGGACCCAACCTCGGGTACCATGCCCATCTCACCTGTTGCACCGTGCACACAGGTCGGCTGGGGCGTAGTCAACATGTCCAATGTGGAACCGCTTTTTGAGCACCTTGCCGGTATCGAAAATATGCCGAGTAGACCAGCGGATGTGGTGGCCTGTATGGAAGCCAATCAGGGGATTCGCGAGGCCTATTGGGGCGAGTGAAATTAGTTCGGTGGATTGGGAATATGGACTTCGATTCGAATGATTTTCAAGCATTTGTTTCTTCAAGACGTTCGACCAGGGATTTTTTATCCACTCCAGTTCCTGATGATTTAATTCAACAAATTATTGCTGATGGGCTCACTTCTCCGAGTTGGAGTAACACCAGGCCCATTCGGGTGGCTGTTGCTAAAGGTGATGTCCGTGATCGCCTTTCGAAAGAATTTCTTTCGAGATGGGAGGCCATAAAAGGGGCCCGTAGCGGTATTTTTGGAAAGATCAAAGCGGTCCTAAAGAGAAAAGGACTACCGACGAGCAATTGGATTGTAACGAGGCCTTATCACAAAGATTTGATTGATCGATCCAAAAATCAAGGCAAAGAATTTTTTTCATTTATTGGGGTTGATAGGGATGATAAAAAGGCCCGCGATCAATCTTGGGCTCGGAATTATGAATTCTTTGGAGCACCGGTAGAACTGTTCATTTTTACACACAAATCATTGGGTAAATATTCGGCTTCAGATGCTGGATTATTTATGCAAAATCTGATACTTTCAGCACATTCCAAAGGATTGGGCACCTGCCCTCAAGGCGCTGTTGCAATTTGGGAAGATGCAGTTCGCAAAGAATTTGAAATCAGCAAAAATTACTCTTTACTTTGTGGGATTTGCCTTGGTTATCCAAGTGATGAAAAGATCAATTCATTCAACGCCAATCGGCCAAAACCCTCAGAGATTATTTTTCCAGAAAAAGGCTGAATTCCCTCAGAATGACAGTTTCTCGGGTTTTTTTGAACACCGTTGGTTTGAAGCATAGGTCCCGGCCCCGTAGGGCCGGGGGATATGATGCGAAAGGCCCAGTTTGCCATCGCTCTTGCCGTGCTGATGATCTGCACGTCCCTGTCTGGTTGTTTGGGATCTGAAGAAGAAACCGTGACCGAAGAATCCTCCCCATTTGATTTCAGTCGTCCGATTTCAAACACCACTTGGTATCACTACAGTGGTGGTGTTGATGCGTTGAATGAGACTGCTGTTCTTGCGGCGAACATCACTGCAAATCTAACTGGGGAAAATACTCCGTTTTGGTCTTCCGCATCGTACTACGGAATCGGTCTCAGTACCTTTGAACCGACCATGGGCATCACTTCGGATGACAATTTGTACATGACCAGTTGGGGCAATGGTGCTGCGGGCTCAACTGCGATTGTACAGTGTACAGGGTTGATTGAAATGAGCAACTTGTCAGACTATTCTTGCAATGACGTCTATGATGCAATTGTTCCTGTTCCCAACAGCAATGACCCCTATGTCTATGTCGACAAGTGGACTGATCGAATCATGAAATTCGACATGCATGCATTGCTTGGCATGACGGTCGAGTGGTCTGACAATGAAGGTGCTTCATGGTCACCGCCCACTGTGGCTACCGATATCCGTTCAGTCCAAGATCACCAGACGATTACCTCGGCCCCTTATCCAGCTGCTCTACACCCCACGACCTGGGTATTCTGCATCAATGGAAATGCACCTCATCCGCTGTGTTCCTCGAGTTTTGATGGTGGGAACACTTGGACTCCAGAAGTTTCAGGGGCACCTGTTGATTGTCAAAGTGGGGGTCTAACTGCACATCTAGAAGGGGGTTCGAATGGAAACTTCTACCGAGGCAATGCCGGATGCAACGGCCAAGGTTATGCAATTTATCGAAGCACGAATGGTGGATTGACTTGGACCGAGCATACCCTTCCAACCGATGTATCTGGAACCGCAGATACTTGGAACGCAGAAGAGGCTCAAGTGGCAGTTGATGATGATGACAATGTGCATGCCATGTGGATGGGTTCTGACAACATGCCGTACTATGCTTACTCTCTGGATGAAGGAAATACTTGGAGTGACGCCATGATGATCGCACCCCCTACTGATTTGGTGGGCACAGGATTCCCGGTCGTAACTGCAGGTGCAGGAGGAAAAGTCGCGTTTGGATACGTTGGTGATTCCGGTGGTGACACCTGGAATGCATACCTCACGGTTGTGACTGATGCGTTCGGAGATGCACCTTTGTTCACCACAGTTCAAATCAATGCGCCTGGCGACCCGATTGATCTTGAAGCTGGATGTGGCTACAATCGATGCGGTGGTTTAGGCGATTTCTTGGACACGTCCGTAGACCAATATGGGCGACCGTGGTTCTCACTTTCACACAATTTGCAGGACATTGGAATTTTTGCAACCCTTACTGAGGGTCCCATGTTGCGAGGCAACATCGGTCCGTTGAACGTGATGCCCGCAGGTGGGCCTGAGACACTATGAGGTGAGAGAATGACAGGACATGATCGAGTGGTTCGCGACAATGTTCATCGAGACATCGTTCTTGATGACGACATCAGTCGTCTGGTGGATACTCGCACCTTTCAACGACTTCGTGACGTTAAGCAGTTGGCCACCTGTCACTATGTATTCCCGACCGCCACGCATACTCGATTTGTTCACAGCTTAGGTGCACAGCACCTTGCTGGAATTTTGCTCAAGCATTTGGAGACAGTCAATCCCGGGCGCATCTCTCCTGAAGATGCACGCTTGGTTCGCTTCGCTGCTCTGTTGCACGACATTGGCCATCCTCCGTTCAGTCATGCCCTAGAGAGTGACAAGGTCTTCGCGACCTATCACCATCACGAAACTTGGGGGCGAAAAATTTTGGAAGACCCTGACAATGATTTGCGTCAGGTCTTGATTGAACTCATAGGGGAAGATGGATTGATTCGGCTATTCTCTATTCTCGATGGTACTTGTGATCTTCCAGTCTTGCACGATATTGTCAGCAGTCAACTCGATGTTGACCGCCTCGACTACTTGATGCGTGACCAAGTGAATACTGGTGCTAAAATCGGGACCTTCGATGTGTATCGAATATTCCGCTCACTTCGAATCGGTGATGATGGCCATCTGACGGTTTCACGAGGTGGCGTTTCTGAGGTTGAGTCCTACTTGTTGATGCGCTATCACATGTATCACAATGTGTACTTCCACAAACTGAACATGCTCACCACCTCGTATGTCATTCGTGCTCTGGTTCGCGCACGAGAGTTGGTCGAAGAAGGAGCNCTAACAGTCAGTGTTCGCATGAACCGAATGTTGACCGATGACAATTTGTNNGTCAAGGATTATCTTGCACTGACAGACAGCTTGATTCAGGCCGAATTGTCTGCCTTTGTCACACATCCTGATCCNATTCTGTCAAAATGGGCNGGTNTGNTGGCTCGNCGTGCCAANCTNCACAAGCGCGTACGNGTGCGAGACTTGACAGAANTGGCTTATTGGGATGCAAAGTCTCGTATCGAACAAATTCTTGCTGATGCGGGACATGACCCTCAACTGGATATGATCACTGCTCGTGTTCACAAGGAGGGCTACCGCCCCTATGCAGGTGGCATCATGGTCGAAGGNGGGCTGGACATTAGTGATGTAAGTCCTATCGTGGCCAGCATCAAGCGGTTGGATGACATCATGTTGTTNGTTCCAGNCGACTGCCGAGAAGCGGTTGAGAATGCCATNCAAGAAGCNATAGCAGGCGAGTGAAGGCTCAAATGCCTCAACCTCTGCGCCTGTTCAAGGACCCCTAGCTTAGTCTGGTTAGAGCGCCGAGCTCATAACTCGGTGGTCACTGGTTCAAATCCGGTGGGGTCCACCAAATTGAAGCGAACCCTCTTGAACAAAGCCCGGTCACCAATGGTCCATGACACGGGTGAATCGGGGCCTTGCTTTGGCGANGGTTCTTGTTCTATCTTCACTTTGCTTATGTCCAGTTCAAGCTCAACAACCCAACAGTCCAGTACCGGGGATAGAGGTAACGTGTGTGAATGAAGAAACAATACTGATGTTGGATTCGGATTCCAATGGTTTTTCAGCAACTGCAACTTGTACAATCGAAAATCCATCGACGTATAGTGAGGAAATTTCGGTTTCTTATGATGGAGACGGTTTCACTGNCGTTGGNCCTGAATCAGCNACCTTGGATGCGGGCGACTCGGTCGACATCCTTGTGGNCATNTCCAGTACTTCTGCAGATGCCACACTTCGTAACGTTACAGTNGATGTCGATGTAACCTCTGTCCAAGGGGCTCCTTTGCCAGATTTCCTCGATGCTTTCTTGCCCTCAGACAGTAGTAACATCATGGCGCAAGTCGGTGAATTTGTCGATTTGCGTGCATCGCTTCAGGAAGANAAACTCACCTTGTCTTCTGAACTGATGCAACCCATGTCTGCAACACTGCTTGTGTCCAATGATGGTAANGTCGATGATGATGTGTCNATTACAATCCAAAATNCAGCACAACTTGANGAANGAAACATNGGTTGGAACATCACCAACTCNGGACAAGATGGAACCGTTCAGTCAAACGGAGGTTCGGCAACCTANACGNTTCGNTTCAATCCAAATCCAGATATGATGGATGAATCNATNTCAGTNNNCATCCGNNTNANATCNTCATTTGACAATTCACAGTCGACTGANGTCACTCTCACATTGAATACCACAGCTCCTGANGAGAGTATTCTGGATCTCACTGAAATGAACATTCCATCTTGGGCTTACATNGCTGGAGGNACGCTCAGTTTCCTTGTACTGGTNGCCATAATGGNNAGTATTCGCAAGCGNATCAAAGGTGCGAGTGGAGCCGTTGATTTTGATGATGNTGATGATGACGATGATGATGACTTCGATTTCGACGATGATGACCTTGATGACGAACTGGAAGATGATCTTGACGACCTCGACGATTTAGATGATTTTGAATTCTAAAATCNGTCACTCTAGACGTTCCTTGGCCTGCGAACGCTTATGTAGACCTCATTGGCAGGACACCTACGGNGGAACCTGTGAAATCCGTCTTCCGAATGACCCTGCTGATTGCAATTTACGTCCTAAGTACTTGGGCGGGAACCGTTGACCATGCCGAAGCACAAGTCAACCCTGACATCAGCCTAACCTGTTCGCCTACTGCGATTGAAATCGATGTTGCTCCTGGTGACACCCGAATTGGNACCACCTACTGTGATGCAAGCAATCCGACCCTATANGTCGAGAAAGTAAACATCCAGATTACCGCCGCAGGCCTCACTTACTCCGCTCCNGGTTCAATCACAGTTGCAGCCGGTGACACCACCACTTTCGAAGTGGTTGTTCGCGGTGAAGACCAGATGACTGAAGGCAGCCGCCAAGTCACGGTCTCGGCCCGTGTCGACCAAGCAAACGGTGCACCTTGCCCAACCTGTACTTCACAGACAACCAGCCTACTGGTTGTGGTCAAGCAGTTCCCAATGTTGCGTGTTCAGGCTGATGAGCCATTCAAGCAACTACGACCCAAGGTAGACTATATCTTCGAATTCAAGATTTACAACGATGGTAACAACCGTGACCAGTTCATCATCGCCGTCGCGAATCGAGATGATCTTGCAGATTCTGGCTTCCAAATCTCATTGCCAGAAGTCAACACCTGGATTGAATCCAAGGCACCTCCACAAAAGATGCGTGTCATGATGCGAACTCCGAAGAAGCAGGGTTGGTCCGACCATTACTACCAGTTGGACTTCCAGGCNACATCTGAGCACTCCATCCGTTCTGGCGGTGTTGAGATGTCACAGACTCAAATGGTCACCCTCTACATCCGTGGTGTCTACTTGCCTGGCTTCCAATTGATTCCAAGCTTGATGATGCTCGGCTTCGCTGCAGCATTCGTGGCTAAGAGGCGCAATGATGACTTCACTGAGTCGACATCAGATGTGCCAAGTCCACCAGCGTTTGAACCCCTGTTCTGACGGCGATTTGACAAAGGTCCACAAAGTGGGCAATTTGGTTCAACTGAGCCAACGGTTTGATAACCCCGAGTGTCAGCAACACCTCGTAGAGGTGAACCTATGTCAGGTGGACTACTCGAAAAGGCCAAGCAAGCAAGTGGAGATTCAGACGAAGATGTCGGTGCTGCAGCGGACGACGTGATCACAAAAACGCTCGCCCCTGTCCCCTCTTCACCACCATTTGGATTGAGCGATTCATCGGCTAGGACCTTCGGTTTCGGTCTATTTGCGCTTTCCCTAGCGGCTATTTTCGCTCTACCCTACATGGATTGGTTCCCATTCTTTGGATGGGTTGTCGTTGCGATGTTGGTTGTCTCAGGTTACATCACCTCAATTTATGTCAAATTTGGTATGAATTCTGGCACAACAGTTCGGCCTACGCAATGGTCGGCCATTGTTGTTGGATGGCTTGTGCTTTCAAGTGGAGTGTGGATGATTGGCATGGAAACTGATTCTGGCGGTATTCTGCTCACAGACGGCCAGGTGCATGAAGATGATAACACGGTTACACTAATGCTGCGGCACAGTAGTGGTACTCTATTCGGTAGTTCATGGGAAGGCGGAAATGTCGATGTTAGTGTTACTCAGGATGACGCTGAAACTTGGAGTGGATCGATCAACGTAATGATGAACCAAGAGGATATGATTGGACCTTATGGCATGGTCACTTTACAGATTAATGACTTCTATGCAGCAAGTGCAATTCAGGTCGATGGATTTACTTCCGAGGGTTTGGTCAATACTGTTCAGCACCCATACACAGTTCATGTGACACTGGAGGGTGAAACCGCATCTCAAGTTCTACCCACACTCGAACTAACTCGTGATGTTGACGATGTCGATGAAGAAGCATGGGGTCAAGTTGGAGACAACAATTGCGAGGCAGGTTACACAACGTGTGTAGAATATGTCGAAATCCGTGGTTGGGCCGGCATGGGNGTAGAAGGGGCTGATGAAGACACGACCCCTGTACGCGTACGTGGTGATTACACACTCGATATGTCATTCGGGTTGTCAGGGGATGACAGTTCAATTGATCAGAAACCAATCACCGTCTCAGGGACAGAAGCAAGTTGGGCTGCAGGTGATTGTGCAGCCGGAACCATGGATATCGCGGTGGATACCTCTGCCTTCATGTTCAAGTGTAACTCACAGTATCAGTTCTCCCCTGACATCGCCCTAAGCGATAGTAGTGGAGAACGTGAATACGGTTGCTATGCCCTTACGCTAACTGCATCACAAGCTGGTCAAGAAGTCGCCTCATCAACCAGTTACTACATGTTTGAGCAGGATTCATCTTCAAGTGAAGGTAACACCTACTACTCTGAGACGTTTGAATCAACTGAGAGTTGTTGATTAGTTATCATCTTCGTCCATCATTTGGGCGAATCGATCAACGCGCTCATCATCATCCGAGGTGTAATCAATTTCCCGACTGTCTTGGTTGATTGATGCAAACCGAATTACAACTCCAAGCACGATTACGATTGTTACTGCCAGAGTTGCAAGCATAATGGTCGCTGAGCTTGAATCCGCTGAAACTTCACTCCATGACACTGTAGCCTCAACACCATTTCGTGTACTATTGGCCG
Organism: Methanobacteriota archaeon; assembly: GCA_002701965.1. Classification (GTDB taxonomy): domain Archaea; phylum Thermoplasmatota; class Poseidoniia; order Poseidoniales; family Thalassarchaeaceae; genus MGIIb-P. The sequence goes on from NZXM01000034.1 coordinate 30,612, forward strand.
CACCGACGGGTAAAAACGGAGTTGCATCTAGGAATTGGAAGGGCTCCTCAACATAACAATCAATCCCAATGTCACCAGTTGTGTGGTATGTCCAGTTTGCATCTAGGGTCTCAGTTTCACCTGCATCTAACATCATGGCCGAATAGGTCGGTGTCATGTCAGCATAACTCTCTGTGCCTGCAAGATTACAGCGAATGAAGATCGCTGCTGGTTCATCACCTGAATTTGTCACAGTGATATCAACATCAATCGATGTACCCGTTTGTCCTGTATCATTTGGGAATTCCACAGAATCAACTGAAATCACCGGGTGGCTCAAGTGAGGTAGGATTTCGAAAATTGTGACGTCCCATGGCAATGGTACAACCATTCCTTCACTCCAGGAGTTCATGGTGACACCCAAGTTCCAAGCCGTTCTGAAATTCATGATTTCCACGGACGCATTCTCAGTCCAAACTGTCCCATCGGCCCAACCAATTTCTACAGTTCGTCCAGGAATCAATGCAACACCGTCGACGTTCTGGCGCAGCATTGTACCTTCTGAAGGTCCATGGTCGTGAATCTTGTACTCGACACAGTAACCTCCTGTGCAGGTTGAACCGATTGGAATGTGAATTTGTTGCTCTCCGATATTACGCTCCCATCGATCAATCACCCCACCAGTTCCTGTGGTTCCGTCCCAAGTCAAAGCAGCGACTCCATCCAGATTCACATCGTGATCGGTGCTGGACAAAGTCACTGATCCACCCACTAGAGAAAGGCTGCTTTCTTCACCCATAACATTCAGTGGACCGCTGGCGATAAAGTGGGAATTCCCTGTCCCTACTGCACCTGTGATCATCACATCCGCTCCAGTGATAGTTGCATCTTCAAACAGAGCGGTCCCATCGATGTTTAGAGTAAATTGCGTGCCCAATTCTTTAGCCATCATGGTGTTCATTGGTCCTGCTTGGTATGCTAGGACATTGGTCTGTGTGTTACCATCGTCAATGATCAGATGATCAATGACTAAATCAGCAAAACTACCTGGGTTTAAGCTAAAGTTGAGTAGATAATCAGCTGAAATCCCTGCAGGGAAATTGAGCACATGTTCTGAACCCGACATGTCCTCAGCAGGACGATTTTCGCCAGTGACAGACCATCCTGTCATGTTCATTCCATCTGCCGCAACGATGGTCAGATCAAATCCTCCATCCGTCATGTCTGATTCTAGAGTCAGGCTAGATTGGACATTTGCAAGCATTCGCACTGCGTGAGAAAATGCTCCCCCTGTGAGTGAACCCCCGTCTACACGCAAGGTTCCACCCTCGGCTACTGTGATACTCGCACCCTCTGGCAGCGTGTAATCACCCTCGATGGTGAGAGTGGCTCCGGCTTGTACGGTGACAATGGCATCCAATTCCGAGCCGATATTCCAAGTTTCATCAGTTGAAACGTTCACAATTCCTCCATTGGTTGGTGCTGAGCCTGCATTTGTGACCGGAATCATGCAGAGTAGCATCGATGTTGCGAGCAGCATAGCAAGTGCTGATGTAGTTCTCATGTGTATGTGGTATTGCAACGGGGTCATGAAGGATGCGCCGACATGGGCACAATTCTAAGCCTTCCAGTGTCGACACCCGATGTGTCAGAAATCCCGATGAGTTTGTGGAGTGGTCCCCTATTGGTTCTCTGGTTGTATCTACCAGGGTATCTGGCCAATACAGCGGCCATGTTGGGGGGGAAATGGATTCCTGACCTGACNGGAATCAAACCGAGACCGATTGATGGNGGGCGAACATTGTCAGATGGTTATCGAATCCTTGGAGATGGAAAGACTTGGAATGGGTTGATGGGTGCAGTCATTGGCGCAGGTTTTCTCTGCGTTTTGACCCATNCGCTTGGCACNGATCANATAGNCGAGAATGGGNTCTTTCTTGATCCNCTAATTGGGGCGGAACCAGGGGATTGGTNTTGGNTTGGTGGAGAATGGGGTGCTGCATTCATCGTAGGGNCNTTTCTTGGNCTAGGATGCATGATTGGCGATTGTACAGGTTCATTCATAAAACGTCGATTGGGCAAGAAAAGAGAAGGTTCTGAAAGTTCAGAAGCTCCTCTGTTAGACACTCTCCCTTTTGCCATTTTCACCTTCGCTGTGGGGTTGCTATTGTTCCCTCAAATTTTGCTTGGTGATTCCGAATTAATCATCGCGATGTTTGGATTGCTTGTACTCACTCCCGTAATCCATCGATTGACCAACATGTTCGGATATTGGGTGGGGCTGAAGGAAGTCCCTTACTGATGGTACCTTTCATGAGCCGAAACGCTCCGTGATGAGGCATGGGGCGAACTGTACTCGTTGTCGGAGGCGGCGGTCGAGAGCATGCACTCGCCATCGGTTTGGTTGAGAGTCCCTCTGTGCATTCTGTTCACGTTGCTCCTGGTAACGCAGGAACAGCCGAAATTGCGACCAATCATGCGGTCTCAGCAGGAGATGTTGATGGACAAGTTGCACTGGCTCAACGATTGTGTGCGGATCTTGTGGTCGTTGGTCCAGAAGCTCCACTCGTTGCAGGTCTATCCGATGCACTGCGTGCTGTTGGCATTCCCAGTTTTGGTCCACACGCTGATGGCGCGATGCTTGAGGGTAGCAAGGATTTTGCCAAACAAGTTATGCTTGATTTGGGAATCCCCACGGCTGGAGTTCAACATCTGACCGAAGACACTGATTTGGACGAAGCCATCGATCATTGGGGCTCACCTTGGGTTGTCAAGCGCGATGTTCTTGCGGGAGGAAAAGGCGTAGTGGTCACTGAAAATCGTGATGAAGCACTCGAGTTTATCGTTGAATCAATCGAATCTGATGGGATGGTGCTGCTCGAAGAATTCCTATCTGGTGAAGAAGCAAGCATGTTGGTCATGATGGATGAATCTGGATTCGTAGCACTACCGTGTAGCCAAGACCACAAGCGAGTTGCTGAGGGAGATCTTGGATTGAACACTGGAGGGATGGGGGCTTATGCGCCCGCACCAGTTGTCACTGAAGACGTTCGCAGTCGCGCGATTAGCGAGATTGTTGAGCCGATGCACCTACACCTTTCCTCACAAGATGTTCCGTACCGGGGATGCTTGTATGTGGGTCTGATGATCGATGATTCTGGAGCACCTTCTGTAGTCGAATACAATGTGCGTTTTGGAGACCCGGAAACNCAGGTGACAATACCACTAATTTCCAGTGATTTGTGTGATTTGTTGTTGGCAGTTTCCGAAGGACGTTTATCAGATTCAATGCCTACCTTTTCCAATGCCCATGCACTCACAGTGGTTCTCGCTGCAGAAGGCTACCCTGGACCACCTGCGAAAGGGAGACTGATTGNAGGTAATGCNTCTTCCAAATGGGTTGAAATGGNCGAGGGTAAATGTNTGATTCATCATGCTGGCACCGGCCTTGATGATGGCAAGTTNNTTTCNACTGGAGGGCGTGTTTTGGCCGCCACTGGGGTCTCNGAAANTTCGCTGCAGGATGCGAAAAATTTGGCCTATAAACGCCTTTCAGAAGTCGANCTCGAGGGTTCTCATTTCCGCCGAGATATCGGTCACAGGGCNCTTTGACAATAGTTCCCTATTCGGGTNACTGCGCCTATCTCCTCGCGCGAGCGCGTGAGGAGGGGTTATAACGAGGCCTCAAGTCGCGGCGTCGCTGATGGCGTAGCGTATGTGCTGTCGGACCCAAGAGAGGGAAAAAAATGGATAATGAAAACGGAACTGAGTCGACAAAGGCCCCATTCTACGGCCTGCTCGCTATCCCTGCAACAATTGCCATCATGTTGGCCATGATGGTTGCTGCAACATGGAATGCGATCGACTATGAAGCAAGCGATTGGAATACACTGCTGATGATGACTACAGTCTTGATGGCTGGTGGTCTACTTGGCAAGGCACCTCGAATCATCTTCGAACCCGTTGGAACACGTCCCTCTCTCGTTTCTCTCGGATTTGCAGTTGTCATTGGTGCAGTTGGCCTGATTCACTATTACGACGGTGCTGCGCTGTTAGGCTTGGCATTTACCATGATGGCGATTGGAGTTCATCTGTATGACCGTTCTCGACGTCACGAAGAAGAATTGATCGTGGTCGGGATTGTCGCAGGATTCCTATATGCAATTCAAGTGGCAGCTGCAGGTCATGAATGGAGTGCAGAGGCAGCTCTTACTGCCAGTTATGACATCCTTGACGTTGACCGTGCAGTCACTGGTTCACTGTTCTTTACTTGGTGGATTATCTCGATTTTGAGCAGCGTTTTGATTGCCCTAATCCTACGAGGACGTTTGCAGGATGGCGGCAAAGGTTCGTGGTTCAACCAACTTCCTAATGTTCTTGGAAAGGATCACGTCCCACTCTATGCTGGACTCGGAGTTTGGCTTGCAGCCCACATTTTCAGTCTGTGGCACCTCAAGAGTTTGGAAAGTGCAGATGCAATTTTCCTGACACAGCATGTTGGATTCATGTGGGCACTCTTCACGGGTCTTATCGCCATGTTCGTGGCCTTCTGTTGGGCTGAACATTGGCGAACCATGGGACTGGTCATCAGTCTAAACTGGTTCCTGTACAGCATTGGTACATGGCAGAGTAAAGCCATGTTCGGCCTCAACGAAATTGGTTTCTTGAATGGCGACCTTGGTGGTTTGTCTTGGTTCTTGATTTTCTTCTGGACCAATGCACTGTTCATCTATCTTGGATTTGCAGGTCGACTACTTAGTGGACCCGAGCGGCGTGGACATGGACAAGCTCGCCTCTGGTGGGGACAACACTGGTATGCGATTACAATCGGTAGTGCATTGCTAACCGCATTCGCAGTCCGTGTCATGTGGAACGTGATTCCAGCCATGAATGCTTCCGGAACGGGCGAGTGGGACATGACTGGTGGTTCTGACCCTTGGTACATGAAGCGAGCTATTGACTACATTTTGGCTCAAAATAGTCACTTTGTAATCGACATGGATCGTGCATATCCTGTGGGTTCAATTAACCCGCGTCCGCCGTTGTTCAGTTGGTCATTGGCACTAGGTGGCGTCGCACTTGACCCCTTCCTAGAAGGAGATGTCCACGACGCAGCATGGTGGTCCATTGCTGGTATGCCTGCTGTTTTCGGAGCACTCACAGTATTGCCCATCGCTGCAACATGCAAGCGATTCTTCGGAATGGGGGCAGGTGCAATTGGTGCATGGCTCATGGCACTCATGCCTGGTCACGTCAGTCACAGCACGTTTGCACTGGCAGACCACGATGCATTTGTGATTCTGTTCATGTCGCTAGGGTTCTACTTCTGGCTATGTGCTGTTGATTCTATTGGAAACGACAAGTTGCTTGAGGACTCCAATTGGAACCCACTTCACCTCATGAAGGGTATTCGTGCTGCATTCAAGCAACATCCAGTAGCGATGGCACAAGCCATTTTGGCTGGTGTATCATTTGCAACGGTTGCCCTTGGTTGGAAAGGATTCGTATATGGTCTAGCGATTGTATACGCTGCATTCTTCCTTCAAACGGCCATCAATTTGGTACGACGCAGAGACAGCATGCCTGTCACAGCAGCCATNATTGTGATGATGCTCACGACATTTATCTTGCCACTGCCATTCTATGGCAACCTACAACTCAACTTGATTTGGGACGCCAGNGGTTTCCAGCCGCTGTTCTANATCGTCGGATTTACCATCATCAATGGNTGGATTGTCACGGCTTTCCGNGACAAGCCTTGGTTGATGGTCATCATCATGGGTTCAGGTATTTCCACGGTCCTATTGGGTACGCTCTACATCCTCCAAGTATTGGAACTGTCNAATGGTTGGGACGTATTGACAACAGGNGGGTTCTACTTTACCAAGAACAAGGTNTTCGGAACCATTGCTGAAGCGCAAGCACCCAGCCGTGGGCAATTGTTTGCGAACTTTGGTCCTCTTGTCTTCTTGTTCTCATTGGGAATGGGTTTGACCTCTTTATTGCGCGGATTCANGAACCGGGATCCAAAGAACCCCTCNCGNTTGATGGGTCCNGCCTCNCTGGTCNTGGCNGTNTGGATTCTGTTGGCNTCATACATGGCTTGGTCCGCNGGCNGATTCATGTTCAACGCNACNCCAGTTATGGCCATCATGGGTTCAGCCGCAGTGGTTGGCCTTTGGCGCTCCAGCGGAGTTCGTGAGTTCGTGAAGACATGGCGAAGAATGGGGGCTACAAGTCCACGTGCTCGCTTTAGTTCAACCATCGGAGCCGGACGAAAGCACCTCGGAGTTCCGGCNATTGGTATGATCTTGATTTTNTTGTTCAGCCAGCANGCAATTTATGGAATTGATTCAGGTATTCCTCGTGGAGAAGCTGGTGAAAAGCAAGTCGATGAAACGATNTATGGNCTNATTCCAGATGTTCTACGAGCTGACTTGTTGGGTTGGTCCGTGATGGATGGTTCACCCTACACTGACTACGGTGTTGGTGAGGACAATATGACCTCATGTCGTGGTGAATGTTGGTACATGGGCACATTTGGACCNGGTTTCAACGGAGCCGGATGGAANCAAGCATACGATTGGCTTGAATCTCAAGATTCTNNTGTGACTTTCTCAGAACGTCCTGCTTTCGTCTCTTGGTGGGATTATGGTTTCCAAGCTCTTGCNCAAGGACAACANCCCACTGTTGCAGACAACTTCCAGTCAGGAATTCCTGCTGCGGGTAACATGTTGCTGGCCAATGGCGAAGAAGACACCATTGCGCTGTTCATCATCACNCTCGCAGAGGGTGACATGCGNCATGAGTACACACTCGACAAGGGTGCTGAAGATGATGAGCAGTTTACACGCGCATTTGCACACGCCATGCAAAGCCATCTCAGTGCTGCAACCGATGGNGATACAGCATGGGANGAATGGGTCGCCATCAATACCATGTCCAATTCTCAAGATGTTCGNGACCGCTCGTTTGCGATTATNGGAACTTCAGATGACACNAAACTCGCTGAAGGATCCGTTTTCAACGATGATGGAACACGTTCATCAGAACTCATCTATCGTGTCTACGAAGATCGTGTGCTGGTAGAGGAATTCACAGACAAAGAATCAGCAATTACCATGTTCNATTCAAAGAATGGTAANACNGCTTCAGANTGGGTTGATGNNTGTCCAGTCAATGGNGAGAGTTCTATNGACACNCGGTCTTCAAGTGGTGAGCAACTCTANCCTGGTGATGCNGATTTCACTGAGAGCAATGCATTCTCATGCAGCTCATCTCACTATATCATCGGTGATTATTGGTACACCAGTGACTTATACGACGACTTTGATGATGTATCTACATCACTTCATCGACAGAACGCAAGATATGCCATTGCTCGTGACTTGCTAACCCANATTTTCTCTCTNGATGAAATGGTCGACTTGTATCACGACCTAACCTCGATTGAATATGAGGTTGCGACATACGAAGGGGCTCCTGGAGAGACCATCGTTCGTAACAATGACATCCGCTACTTTGCAGTTGACAATCGATTGTATCCTGTAGGTGGATATCAATATGCAGAGAGTGGTATGCATTACGGTAATCCAACAGGTATTTTCTACGCGCCCACCACATTGAGTGGCCTTGATCCTGACAATTACATCACGTCTGAATACATCACTTCAGAGGGTCCGATGTCTGCAATCGAGTTTGAGGAACGATATCTCGCTCAAATGTTGGCTAGTCAATCTGGCGGAGATGCAGAAATCATTGAGCTCGAAGATGTACTCGTAGAGCACTCCCCGAACTTCTTTGACACCATGATTGCGAAAACATACGTTGGTTATGGTACCTCTACTCTAGGCCTAGACAATGTTGAGCGTGTTGGTCAACCAAGGCAGCACTTCAGTGGATACGGGACGCCCGATTCACTGCTGACTTACACCTACCCATTGCCGGGTGCAATGATGAATCATTTTGCATTGGCAAACTGGTATGATGCTAACCAGGACGATCCACAAACGATTGCTTACGCAAATACCGGTGTTAAGGTACTCAAGTACTACTCAGGTGCCACTCTTGAGGGCGATGTTGTCCTCGGTGAAATTGGTGCTGTTCCCAATGCCAAGATTCTGATTGAGCGAGACGCATTCAGTGGTGAAGGTACAACCGACACGGATGCCCGAACCTATTGGATTCCAATCGCATCGACGCAGGCAGATGACAACGGACATTTCAGTGTCACAGTTCCGAGTGGAAAGATTCGAGTTTCAGCCTTTATGGGTGAATCTGATTTGACCGCTGCCAGAGATTTGTTTGTCACAACACCGGCTGAGGAAGCCAACATGTGGATTTCTGATTTGTTGACCGAGGTTAATGAGGATCGAACCGTGAACCCTGTTACGGGTATTCTCGGCAATGTTTCTGGTTCAACTTGGTTGGGTGAGTCGATGATTATCGTCAATGGCGAAGATGGTCACTCCAATGGAGAAGTCGTACTGAATGCCGACATCCAAGTTGCTGCATCTGGTGCTACCGGCACCATCGAATGGACAGGTGAAGCTGAATTCGGCGGCGAACCTTTGGCCAACATGGACCTCAGAATTTCCAATATCTGGGATGAATCTCGTCAAGATTCGTATTTCATCACGACATCAGATGGTCAAACTGAGGGTGAACGGGAATATGGTCCTGGAGCAACCGGTGAAGTGACCTTCACTGGCGAAGGAGCCATGATTTCGGAAGAGGGTGTTGTGACTGCGACTGATTTCACAGGTAACTACACGCGTAGTATCCAAAACAACCACTCTTACACTGGTACAGGTGATATTATCGGAATTGGCGTATTTGTTGGGACAATCGACAACTCAAGCTCAGACGTTTGT
>NZXM01000035.1 GCA_002701965.1 Methanobacteriota archaeon
CACATGAAGTTGTGCTCCAGTCGAATCGGGCACGGCTCTTTCCAGTAACACCGCTCTAGGTCTGCGCATTGCAACGACAGCCAACAAAGCTGGAATTGCAAGTACGAAACAAAGTACAGTAAAGCCAATATCTCCTACTAAAGCAGAGTCCCAACCGTAGAAAAATGAAAACTCAAAGATGAACAATAGGCCGACCAATGCTACAATTCTGCCATACATCTGCCATGGTTTGCTCGGCCTGGCGATTTGCAAATTCGAAGGTGCAGGGGATAGGGGCACGGCTTCTTGCAACACCATCGTGGTGGCGATTGGCTGTTGCGCCATGCCTACGACCCGTGGTGCAGGGGAGGCGTGAGGTGCGTCCGGCTGCATGAAGGAGGCTACACATGGTAGCATTTGAGGGTCCCGCTCAGCTCGCCCATCAATCAAGCGGCAGGGCCGCGAGCATCAAGTCATCATCACAGCGGGAGTCTGAGGAGGGAGTCATCAGTCAAGACTTCTCTGCTTAATCTCCAAGAATTCCCCCACATTCCGTGCAGTAAATCTCGTTACGGGCATCATCTCTCTTCATTGCAAAGAGGCCACACTCAGGACATGGTGGAAGGCCATGGCCGCTATTGGGTTCGCGAAACCGTCGCCGCATACGGCGAGGTTTCAGAATGCGAGGCCATCCTCGCTTCGGTTTCCGAACCTTGGGCATGATGGGGCGTTTATCGCACCGTCTTTACGGTTTACGATTATCAATCGTGCTTGGTGGCTGCCCCATCTTCTACAGACAATACCTTATTCTTGATTGGTATGATCTTTCGTAGACTGATCAGGTCATTATGATATCAAAAACTGAACATTCCGCTATTCACTTTCATCTGCTGTATTCCAAGCGTGGCTGGGCGTTGAATCAATCCAATTTCGCCCATCCATGTTCAGGCGAACAAGGCGATGGATGACCCAACCAGTCATCCACAATGATGGCAAGCTCATCCACAGTGATTTTGCAACCAAATCTTCTCCAGTATATTCTACTGTGATCTGGACGGAGACTTCGCCTTCAGCAGAGTCGTTCAGATGCACCACTGCTAGATGCCAGAAATCCAATGCATCAATGGCTTCAAACCGATGAGTTTCCCCTGGTCCAACAGAAATTGCTTGATCACTAATTTGACTCCAAACAATCCCACCATCGTCTTTGTCCATGGCCAATGTTGCATTTTCCAATTCGATGATGAGGACCTCGACGGGATAATCCTCATCCATATTGGTCAATGTAAAAATCGCTTCTTGACCAGGGACCAATTCTTGGATGATATCGATGTTTGAATCACCTGGTCCCAAGCGCATCGATGCTCGTTCATTCATTGTATCTTCTTGGTAAGCCATACTACCCAGCAGTACACTGAAAAGCAACAATACAATGATGCCTTCAACCACTGCATGCTGACCAGTTTTACCTTTGGTGAATCCTTTGAATGTCGCTCCGAAATCGTTTCTTAATCGGGGCTGGATGTGATGGATAAACAGTGCTCCAATCCCACCGATAAAGATGCCGAGAGGGATGTCGATTATCCAGTGAATTCCTAGGTACAAAATCGCAAAAGCAAACAGAACAGTATTCCACAAAATGAACTGGTGGTATCGGTAATGTTTCCACTCTTTGATGCTGATTCCTTGCTCACGTACGTGTAACCAATTGAGGGCCAAAATACCGAATGGGATGGCGATGTGTAAACTGGGTACACAATTATCGAGCGGGTCATGGCTAGCATAGAAGTAACCGTACCACGGATCTTCATACAGCAATGCGTCCATACCAGGAATGTATGAACTGGTGACTTCTACGTTGAAAAACAGATAATACGGTACAGCAAGTGCATAGATGAGTAGATAATTGAGCGTGACTTTGTCAGTTAAATCTCGCTCGCCCGTATACATGTAATAGATGGTTGTGACGTAAATCAAAAACAGGTAGATGAACAAGTAATGAAAGTTCAGAATATCTGTAAACACAACATTTTGGAAGGTATTCTGTACCCATAGGACCAATTCCCCTTCAAGACCATGGACCCAATCTGTATAGTGGCCAGTCGATGTTTTGATGGGTTCGTTTAGACCATCAGTCACCTTCTTCCAAATGAAGATTGCAAGATAACCCATAACATGCAGGTAGTACTTCTTATCCCACATTTCATTGAAAGTACGCTTCAAAGGAACTCGACTTTCTGTATGGTTTCTAGAAAACAACCAACAGATGATTGGAGTCAAGAAAAAGATGAGACCCATCATCACCCAGTAGGGACTCATGCCTCAGTCCGATGTGACTCCGTTCATGATGTCTGCGGCAGAAAAATATGGTTTAGTTGGATTGTGGAGAAGGTGGACGCTGGGGGATTTGAACCCCCGGCCTCTTGAGTGCCACTCAAGCGATCTTCCAGCTGATCTAAGCGCCCTTACAGACAAGTCAGGCTTGTTGTGGCACGGCGAGTCCCCCCGTTCATTTAAGCCTCTTCGTCTGTTCACACAGCCATGGGCGACGACAAGGTTCGCGGTCGAGTGACCCGTTTTGTCTCGGCTACCGCTAGGGCCAGTAAAGTTCCCAAGCAACCACCCCTCATTCCCGAGGGCATGCTTGAGCACATCGAATCTAAATTAGATGTCAAAGAAGCTCCATTTCTTCCACACCTCGCGCGCGTGCGCGTAATTTGGCTTGAGATTGAAGCCGATCGGTTGGGCAATACGCACTTCGAAATCCCTCCACATGAATTGGAAATGCGCAAGAGGCAACATCTCCCGCCTGGCCCCGTCACCATTGGGATTCACCCGATTTTGGCTGATGATTCAATGCTATTCGCACACACTTTGGTCCATGAGTTACTCCATGCGGCTGGCCTCACCGAACACAATGCAAAACATGCTGACCTGGTTCAAGAAATTGCGCCCAGTCCAAAATTGTCCGAGAGCCCTCTTCTTCGAGAAATTCGCGATCAAGCTTTGGGTCAACAAGAGGTCAAGGATTGGGTCTGTACTCACTGTGGCTTTATCTGGAATCGAACCACTGTTCGTGCACCTTCTCGGTGCCCAAAGTGCGCACGGCCCTTCAGGTGAAGTTGATGAAGGTCCAATGCTCACGCGCAATTACGGGCGATTAGTGTAGCTTGGATATCACCTTGGATTTCTAATCCGAGAACACGGGTTCGAATCCTGTATCGCCCACTTATTCACTCCCGAGTCACCCGATTCGCTCATATACGGGGAGTAGGTCGGCCAAACCCATGAAGCGAGGAAGTCGTGCCTGGAAGAAGGCCGGCAATCAGCGATGGAAGTGGCGTCGCAAGAAGCTTCGACGCCGCCGAGCTGCTCGTAAGTTGAACAAGCAATGAGTGCGAAATGCCTCACCGCTCTGTTGAAATATCCTAGGCGTCGGCCGATGTTTACCCATGGGGGTATAGTATAGCTTGGTATTACTACCGGCTCCAGACCGGTGGAGGGGGGTTCAAATCCCTCTGCCCCCACTTTAACGCTCAATATTCGACGGGCTCGTCATCGATGGTTCGCCACAGAAACCATGTCGCGACAGTTCTCCAAGGTGCCCAGTTGTTTGCTTGGTCTAGCAATTCATCCTTGGTCATGACTTCGCCCCGATTGTAGATGTTCTCTATCGCTCGAATCGCACCGATATCATCGATGGGAAAGATGTCCGGTCGAAGTAGAGAGAACATCAAGATCATTTCAGCGGTCCAGGGACCGACTCCACGAAGTGCAATCAGTTTGCGTTTGACCTCATCATCTGACAGAATTTCCCAATCGAGCCCGGCATATTCTCTTGTCCATGTTTCCGAAATGCCTCGGATATACTCGACTTTCCTAGAGGTCAATCCACAATTTTTGAGCATCTCTGGTGTTGGCTTGAGAATCGGCTCTGGTGAAACCTCTCCAACCAATGCANTGAATCGTCCCCAAATTGCATCAGCAGCCAANACCGAAATTTGCTGACCGACAATNGATCGAATNAGNGTNGAGAACAGGTCACCCTTTGATGTCAAAATAGGCTCNGGATATTTCTTGATGACTTTNGCAAGGACGGGGTCTTTCACACANAATTCTNCACACGCTTCGCTCCAGTATTCGGGCGTCTGGGNGGCTACTGGCACAGTTGAACGTCTCGTTCTTCATACAATAAACATCGTTTGAATCAATGACATGCTGAAGCGTTGGTTTGATGATGGGNACACGCGCACGCGCGCGTGATGCTACCCCGACGTGCACCTGTGGCGATGATGATTGCACTCATGCTTTCGATTCCATTTGTGGGGGCGATTGCGCCCCCNATGGACAACGGATTCCGTTCGATGGGAGAGGGTCAACTNATTCACACAGAATGGACCACNGACATTCCTGCACACCAACCACTCANCTGGAATGAATTGCCNTGGTGGGAGCGAACGACCNTGGANCTGGACCGCAACGGNATNCACGACAGTCTACAAACTGAAGTGGGTACAGTNTGGGTTGGTCTATCCTACGANCATACACCNACCATTGAGGATGAGAATCGCCTCAATGAATTGGGTTACACGCCAAAGTGGGTAATCCCNGCGGTGGATGCGATTNTGATTGGNGCNGTNGATGCACTCAATGTGACTGAATTGTCTNAAATTGAGGGTGTTGTCATGGTCGAGCGATATGGATCGATACAATTCTACGGCGANATCCAAACCATGGCGGTCAAGGCCCGTAATTCCACAGANTACCCTGANAGTGCTTGGCAACTCGGAGTCTCAGGAAAGGGNGTCAACATTGCATTGACAGACACNGGTGTNGACAGNGAACACCCAGGTCTTGAAGGCAAACATGTTGCTGGATTTGATGCGGTATGCTTTGTGCATACTGATGTCCATAACTGTGCCTTAGCGGGTGGACGTGAAACTGATGGATCATTCGACCCTGATGACGGTAATCAACATGGGACNGCATGCATGGGTATGGCGGCAGCCACCGGTTTGGATGCCGACGGTAGTCAATCTGAATTCTATGGNAGTGCTCCCAATGCATCTCTCGTCGATGTTCGAATTGGAACCGATATTGGGGCGGGCCCATTTGAAACATATCTAATCGAACAGGAATTTTACGAATCTGCNATGAATGGTCTNCANTGGATTATCGACAACAAGGATACAGCCTGGCCNGGCGTNGATGAANCGCTACATGGGATCGACATCATCTCNCTATCTTGGGGAATCACCAGTCATGAAGGNGGTGGNAGTGATGGTGAAGACATGCACAGTCGNATCCTCAATGAAGCGACAGAAGCAGGAGTCACCGTTTCGAACGCTGCAGGAAATGATGGTGCCGATAATGATGGCCTCTCGGGTATGAGTTCCTCATCACTTTCGATTACCGTTGGGGCTACAGANGACAAGAATACGATTGATCGTGAAGACGATACCGTTGCTGGGTATTCNTCCAGGGGTCCGCGTCGAGACAATGGTGATGGCAATCCAATCAATGAATTGATTCCAGAAGTCTCAGCACCCGGGACCAACATCATCCAAGCCGAAGGCTGCGTTACAAGTGGTGGTTGTCACAATGACATTCCCGGACAAGATGCCAGCGACAACACCTACACTAGCCGTGGTTCAGGAACATCCTATGCCACACCATCAGTNACCGGTATCATCGCTTTGATGATGGAAGCCAACCCTGACCTAAGCCCAATGCAGATCAAGGAAGTTCTCAAGCAGACTGCAGAACGCCGAGGCCCAGCTTCNGCACCCACAGTCGACCCTTATTGGAACCGTGACTTTGGATATGGAATGGTGGATGCACGCGCAGCTGTAGAACTGTCGATGCATTTGCTTGAAACCAANCAAACCACCAGCATTGATTGGACCATTCAAAACCACTTACTCAATGTGACTGAAGAAGGTGGTACGACCATCATCACTGGCCATGCTTGGACACAATCCAATGTCATTGAGCGCGTCGAATATCGAGTNGGNGACGGNGNTTGGAGAGANGNCACTTACGANGTNGCTCCTGAAGAATTGGGNCCATTGATGCCATTCAATTGGACCGTNGCCTTNGATCTCCCCTCTGGAGACCAAGTGNTTGAGATTCGNGCTGTTCGNGGAGATGCTCAATCTCTNCCTGTATTGNTGGAAGCCAAAGGCATGGNTGGAGAAGNTGGCGCAGCTGGTTTCAATGGCNTTTTGGTNGGGNTCAGTATCAGTGTACTGATTTTGCTCATTGTCGGNGCTATGTTCATGNNNCGCCAAGGCTNNATGATGNAGGGCGATGATGAGGAGATTGTTGAGGCTGAAATNCTCGAAGAAGAAAACCTATTNTCACTGACAGTTGNTGAACTGAAGCAACGGTTGGCTCAACGAGGATTACCAGTTTCCGGAAACAAAGGTGAACTGATTGCTCGATTGACCTCTCAAACCGCTTAAGGGCAAGAGGCTGTTCCGGCCAAATATGGCCGGCTTTTCGGACCGCGCATTGGCGATTCAGCCAACTGGTGTGCGGAAAATGTTCGATATGGCCGGAGATGATGTCATCTCTTTCGGTTTGGGCGAACCAGATTTCCAGCCCCCAAATGTGGCCATTAATGCGTTTCATCAGGCCATGTTGGCTGGCCATAACAAGTACACAACAACGGCAGGTTTGCCAGCACTCAGAAAAAGAATCGCTGAATCTTGGACCTCGCGTTGCCCAGGATTGGATGAATCCAATGTTTGTATGACCATGAGTGGCACCAATGCGTTGCTGAACATTTTCGCCACATTGGTCAATCCTGGCAAAAACGTGTTGCTACCCGAGCCTTATTTCCCGCTTTATGGCCCCGATGTCGAGTTATGGGGCGGAGAAACTCGATTCTATCAGTGCACCTTTGAGAACGAATTCGTCCCCACCATCGACCACCTTGAAACACTTGTCGATGAAGACACTGTTGCGATTCTGTACAATTTCCCATCCAATCCGACCGGAGCTACAATCACCACAGAACAAAGGGATGAGTTGCTCGCTTTTGCTCAGCGCCATGATCTTTGGTTGATTACCGATGAAGTGTATGACCGAATTGTCTTCAACGGTGAACACGTTTCATTCGTTGGTTGCGATGATGAGCGTGTGATTCTCATCAATTCATTTTCCAAGACATATGCAATGACGGGCTGGAGAATTGGTTACATCATGTCGGCGAATGTTGAAGCAATGGCTCAGATGATTAAAATCCAATACTACATCACTGCCTGTTCTAATGATGCAATGCAGTACGCCGTCTTGGCAGCGATTGACGAAGCAGATGATTATCCAGATGAAATGTGTGCAGAATTCCAAGCACGCAGAGATTTGATTTGTTCACGCTTGAATGCAATGCCGGGTGTACAGTGTCATGTGCCCGAGGGTGCCTTCTACGTATTCCCCAAGGTCGAAGCACCAGGGATGAGTAGTGAAGATCTCGCGATTGAGTTGCTGAAAGGTGGGGTCCTATGTTCGCCAGGTTCAGCATTTGGTCCGTCTGGAGAAGGACATTTGCGATTTGCATACACCATTTCCAGAGAAGATATTTCTCGAGGTATGGACAAAGTCGAATCAGTTCTGAACAGCCTCCGAAATGACGCTTAGGTGTTGACATGTCTCTCAGTACGGATGTCATCCGTTTGGTAGTAGGTATGCTAATTGGTATGATTTTACCAAGAATTCCTTTGCTATTTTTCACACGGTTTTTGAACATGGAACAGGGGCTTCCACCACATCCTGACTCCGTTCCAATCGGAATTCCATTGGTACAGCGTTTGCTCTTGATGCGTCGCATCCACTTCATGTGCTGGATTACTGCAACACTTCCACTGGCCTTGGGTCTCTGGATACTACAAAATTCTCCTGATCCCTTCGCCTTCGGTATGGTTGCAGGCGTCTCATGGTTCGCAATCTCACGTATTGTTCCCGAAGATATCGAGCAGGGTTTTGGGATTCTATCGATGTCTGTCATCAAATCAGTCAACAATTTGCGAGAGCCCGAAACCGATTGCTGTGAGCAAGCAGAATACTACTGGGAAGTTCGCTCAATTCGATGTAAACAGTGTCGCTTCGTTGCACTGGAACACCCTCGTCCCGATTTGGGTCGTATACGCTCTGATGGTCGGTTGAAAGGATCATTGAGAGTCTTATTGATGGATGGTCGGTCGATTTTCCCACCCTCGAATTCATCAGTCGTCTCCGAGGGTTCCAAGTTGCTCAGCAAGATCGCTGAAGAGGAATGATTCGTCTTCACCCTCCTCATCTTTTTTGATCACATCTTCCTCCATTTCGTGAACATCTGTCCCAGTCCCTTCCGTGGTGTCTCCTGGTGCTGGTAACGCTTCAAACTCATCATCAGAATCCATTTTTTNCCAATCGTCTTCATTGCCAATAAACCATTTNGGGGGGTCTTGTTCCCCNCCTCCCAGTACGGCCATGGTCGTAAAAATCGCCATTGGCAATAGTGAAAGAGCGACCAGTAGGTCCAAGAAACTCGATTCGGGAATCACTACATTGTCGATNGGCAATACGGCTTCTAAAATNCCTCGCTCGACTTCTACATCTTGCCATCTGTAATCCAAGCCAAGCCCTTGGAACGCTAGGGATACAATGGTTCTCTCAACAATCCACAGAAGCAGAACGGGGAACAACCATCCCAACTTGGTTCGGTCGACCAAGATTCGTCTGGCAACAGCCGCAACACCGACNACCTTTGAGGCAATTCTTGGATACATCCGCAACCCGATGACCAATCCCATCAGATACACCAAGAGTGCCAATTCAAGCAAGCGTCGATCCTGTAACCACTCACCGGGCACAAAGCGAAGAACGAGCAATGGNAGCATAATCAATACGATTTGTAAGGGTGCAGCGAGTAACTGCAANCCACCATGAACCTCTAGCAGAGGTCGATTGTTTACTCGAACCTCTTGATACACGATACGTGTTACTTTTCCATAAGGGGACTGTGTCAATACCAATCGAGCGCGATCCACCAAATCCGCGTCTCGTAAGCGCCGNGTGATTCGTAAAAATGGCAACCAACCTCCTGCATCTGCGANACGGGTCGGCATGTATCCTCCTACTGCCAAGCCCAAGACAAGTGAGACGATTCCGTAGAACATNGCNGCGCTGATAATCCATGGGAGNAATTCAATNTGCANAGAGAACGTCCANGTGTCCCAATCCATGTCGAGAATGTAGGTNGCGGTAAATGCGAGAATGGGTGCAACGAANACCTGGACGCCAACAATAATTGTCAGCCACATTCTCTCAATCAGCGTACTTCGATTCAGCGACAACAAGAGGGTTCGTGCCCTTTGATGTCAAGAGTGTGTCGGCCAAACCGGGGTGTCTCGNNGGGATTCCTCAAGGTCCCAAAATTCGCCGTCGCGGTTGACCCTGTCATAGACAGGGTTCAACCAACCTTAAGACCGGCATACGATTGGCGGAATTGTTGATTGCGATGAAGAATGGCCAAACTACCTTGATGCTACTGGTTCTGTGTCTTGCTTCCCTGGCGCCGATGATGGCACCACAGGACACGTTGAATTCTACAAATGTTGGGCAAGATACCTCGGCCAGAGCTGCAGTGGATTTCACGATTATTGACGTAGCAGTCGGCAATTCTACTGAACCGGCTGAGATTTGGGAGCAGCCTGATGGGACCTCACTTGATTACATGCTCAGAGATGTTCGATACGAGGTCAAGATTACCTTCAAGAACGCTGGTACGGGTTCGTTTGCCCGTGATTCAATCGGTACACTTGAGGCGGTTCATCCGATTGGATTCGTCATGGAAGGTTGGACGTTTAATCTGACCGGACAACAAGGCAACATGCAGGGCGGACAGAGTCGAGAAATGATTGTCGAGTGGACACCGGATTCGGCACACAGCATTTTGGACGATGATGGTCATCTGCATGGAGGCGTCATCTTCCGGGGTACCATCACCTCGACAGTGACTGGACTAGAGGATGGAAGTTTGGATAACAACGTCTACGAAGAAGCCGTCCCAATCGCATTGTGGCATGACCCCATGGATGGTACTCTTGCCGCCAACACACCCATTTGGATCCCCATATCTTACACTGATCGTACGGCTGCAGCAAGCGGAATCTATGGTGGTGGTTCAGATTGGCAACTCGATAATGTATCATCAGCAGTCGGCACAAATCACTATCGAATTTCAGATCCGGATGGTGGGAATTATGCTTCCAACACAGTTGACATGTTGAAGTGGGGTTGGATTCCAACCCAGGGTACTTGTGCAGATCCAGGCCATGGTCTAGGTTACGGCATGATTGATTCCGACGTTGAGGCATTGTATGGTCAACCATTCTGCTGGCTCAATCTGCTTGATTCTGATTATCGTTCAATTCACTGGGCAACAAAATCTTGGGGTGCAATGGGCTCTGGTGATGAGATGGCCATGGAAGCTCTCCGAGGGATGACTCCGTCACAGGTCAAAGCAAACAATCTGACACAATCTGGTGTATCCGCATCGGAAAATGATTGGACAAATGTAGTTTGGAATATGACTGACGTTCACAACGATCAAGCCTATACCATTTCTTACACAAAGCATGCAGATAACACTGGTGCGAACAGCGGTATGCGAATCGATGATTTCATTCTATTCGCGGTTGAAGTTGTAGATGAGTACACCGTTTCTATGGAGTGCGATGACCCATCGCCCAACGCCTATGTTGTCATTCCAGCAGATCCTAACCCCCCCTCTTTGTTCTGCCATTTGACCAACAATGGGTACAGAGAGGTGAATCTCAACATCTTCACCGAAGTCTCCAATACATCTTGGATGAATATCTTCCCACTTCGTATCGATAGTGACAATATGTTGGACCACGATAACTTCGTGTCATTNAACCCACTAGATGGTGAAACAACAACTCCATTCTGGATCAACTTGACCGTCCCCGAGGGCGCCAATGTTGAGACCCTAAACTGGACAGTGACGATTTCAGACGAAGTCAATGCTCAGGTGATGAGTGCAATGACGCTTCCAGTATCGATTTCCTCATCGTACTCTGTACGATTAGACCAAGTCAGCCCTGCTTATCCTGCACTCACTCTAGAGCCTGGGGAATCGGGTGATGTTGCCATGAAGGTCAAGAATACTGGCAATCAAATGGCAGATTGGACCATGGGTGCTTACTTTGACAGTATGATGTGGGGTGCCTCCAACCTTGCTTGGTTTGAAGACTGGGATGGTGATGGTAACCTGACACAGGTGACCCAAATGCAACTTGCGAAGGGAGAGGAAAGAGTTGTGATTGCGCGATTTACTGCACCAGCACAACACGCACCAGGAATGGTTGAAATCTCGCTTCTCGTCGAAGGTATAGCACCGGTCACAGCTCAATCTGTAGAGAAGATTTTCATCGAAATTCCTGCCATTCAATCAGCCACCGTAACGCCTGAATCTTCATCGATGGCTGCGCCTGCTGATGGCAACAAACGAACGATGGCAGTGACCATCCGAAACGATGGAAATGCACCAGAAGTGTTCGATCTTTCGATTTCTGCGGATTGGCGCATTGGGGCGACTCTCGCAACGGATGTTACCGAACCGATTGAACCGTTTGGGCAAGAGGTTGAGGTCATGGTCATCATGGACATGCCTCAAGGGTTGACACCGGAGTATTATCCGATTACTATCACCGCTACTTCTCAGACTGATTCAACCTACACGGCCAGTGGCCAGTACACACTTGAAGTGCCAACGACATACATTGTCGAAGTTGAAGACAAAGATCTGTCAGGCCAATCTTTCTCTGCGGGTGTAGAGGCACGAACCATGATGTTTGAAATATTCAACCATGGGAACGCAATGGATGCATTCAACGTTGAGTTGGAAATGGATGACGGAATGATGGCTGAATTTTACGAAGGTGTCACCGATGGTCGAACAATCTTCATTGCACCACAAACTTCGACCAACGTAACCATCAGTTACAGTTTCGCAGACGGTCAACAGGGCAATAAGGAACTTACAATGACAGCGACAAGTGTCAATGGGTTGGACGATGGGCAGACTGTGACATCATCCGGTGTGGCCAATTTCCAAGTCGGTACATTGGGTTGGATTCGCCTTGAAGCAGGTCCTGTGGTTCACATCACCGAACCAGGTCCGCATTTGATTGACGTCACAGTCCATAATCAACATCCAAATGCCAATCAAGACATTCGTCTCAGCGTTACAACAGATGAAGATGCGGTTTGGAATACCCGATATGTCCGAGTAGTCTCAGATGATCAGCAATTCGAGCTTCCACCTGATCAAATTCGAATTATTCGTATCGAGGTTTTCATGACTGCAGAAAACCTGGCCAATTTTGAAGAAGAAACCATGGTTTTCACTGCGACCCTAAAGGTCGAAGCGACCGATGATAACGCGGAA
>NZXM01000076.1 GCA_002701965.1 Methanobacteriota archaeon
AAATTGCTGATTCATCGCGAGGCGGCATAGACCTCGCATCATACGGTAGAACCAGGTCACACCAGGATGATCTCCAGGATTTGCAACGGTACGTCGCTTGCTCTCGATTTTCTCAAGATTGATTCTGGATGCGCTCTTTGAGAGTGTGGGGAGAATATCCCCATGATGGTCTACAGCACCATCATCTCCAGTTTGAACTGTCTTCTCTGCCATGCAATCACCCCAATTAGTGTGTTTGTAATCGCTCAGCAAGTGCAGCTAATATGGCAAAGTCAGGTTCTGCAGAATCTTTTTTTTGTGTCCACATTGGGCGACGGGTCCCTTCAGCGACTCGAGGAATCACGTGGAAATGTACGTGGGGGACTTCTTGTCCAGCCAGGGGGCCATCATTCAGATTGACAGTAAAATCAGTCGTTTCAAATTCGACTGAAAGTCTACGCTGAACCTCGATTACACCATCCAATAGAGCCCTTCGACTTTCATCAGATAGTTCTGAAATTCGTTGCGCTTCCTCCTTTGGCACCACCAGTGTGTGACCTGGTCGATGTGGGTTGATATCTAGGAATGCGTACCACTCTTCGCCCTCGGCGACCTTGGATGAAGGGATTTCGCCGCGGATGATTTTTGTGAACAGGGTCGACTCGACCATGAAGGCGGATTGGGGTCCTCATCAAGAAACCGACGAATCCTGCGGGACCTGAAATTGTAACAAAGCAAGTCTGTACAATTCGCCACCGTTGGAAAAAGGATCATGACTACCAAACACCAAAGATACTGCTGAGGATTCCGTCGTAACTGATGCAATCGACAAGAATCTGTGTTGGGCTGTTGTTTCGATATTGTGGCGTATCCAAGTCGAATTCTCTTGCTCTAGGACAATGATTTGCGTTCGAGGAGTTTGTTCGGGGAATTGGTTGGTGTCTTGGAAGAAGGTGGCAATGATGTCGAGATCGCCGTCGCTATCAAAGTCAACGAATGCGGTATCATATGCGCCCCAATTTCTCACGAGCTCGTGGTGAGTGAAAGAACCGCTTCCATCATTCTCCAACCATGCAACTCCATGCAATTCATTCGGGTCAATACCTTGTGGTGTATCGAAATCCATGGTATCGCCATTTGTGAAAACCAAATCCTTGTCGCCATCAAGGTCCAAGTCAATCGCCTTGAGACCGCTCATTCCATAATGGGTTACGTTGGCCTTGTAAAGGGACTCCACAGAAAAATTGCCGTTACCGTGGTTGCGATAGAGCATGACCTCTTCAGATAACTGTGACAAAATCGCAACGATGTCAAGGTCTCCGTCTGAATCCACATCCACTGGAAGAGCGTGAATACTACCTGGACGTGGATCCAAGATATGCTGTATCCAGTTACCTCTGTCATTCTCAAGCCAGGATACCGTACCTTCATCATGGCCGAATTCACATAGCGTGAGGTCAATATCTCCGTCCGCATCCAAATCTCCGGGCTCAGCACAAACGGTTCTACCGATGTTGTCGATGAGTACCGTCTTGTCTCCAGTAAGGGGGTTAATCATGACGATACGGCCATCCTTCTCGTTCGATGGATGTAGGATTCCAATATCAGCAACAATCCATTGGCCCTGCCCATCGATTTCTGCATGGGACACTCGTACAGGTGCGGAGTTGTGTGAATCATTCGACAAGTTGTATGTTTCCCACTGGCAATTTTGCAATTGCAGACAATCGCTGCCGGCGAGGGCTGTACTGAATAGGCCCCGTAAGGGTTCAGTGAAAGTAAGCTCAACGTGGTTACCTACATCGAGTGTTCGAACATTTGCGACGACAGGGTGCTCCACATCATTGGTGATTAGGGGGGTGATCTTGATTGGGGATTCATCCTCGTTTTCGAGTGTTGAAATTTGGCTTGCAACAAACAGCATCGAAATGACAAGAAATACGGCCCCTGAATTCCAACTGCTTGAGGGTTTGCTGTCAGGCATGGAATGAGACCTCCCTCAACCCCTTATGATTGGTTGCTTGGTTGCACCCATTTAGCTTCGAAGTGGCAAACTTGTGACTGTCCCGTCCATCGATGTCAATGAATGGCTGGGTGGTTCGGTATCGGTGGTTGGGAAATCTGATCGGACGTGGTTGCCTCGACTTTCCTCACGCGCGTGGGCTGCCGATACGGCAGCGGAAGCGACCGAAAGAAGNGATTGTGTTCGTAGCAAGTTGACCAATTCTGTNTTCATAACTGGNCTAGAGTCACTAAGGNCCACNGCAGTTTCCTGTAATTNTTNGATGCTTGCCGCCGCTTTGGCCAATCCACTAGCTGAACGNGANATCCCCATGTGGGTTTGCATGGTGGTTGCCAAACTCGATTGGATGGTTCCNGCACTAANCCCGTCAGAACCTGTTGATGAGAGCATTGAGTCATGCATGTGGTGAGCTTCGGAAAGGGNGATGGATATCTCACTAGAGCCAGAAAATTTGCTAGATGANGCCTGTGTAGCGGCAGCGCCTCCTGCAGATTTACCGCTTGCGATAGCGCCTAACAAATGGTCTCCACTATTGAGNGCNGCTCCATGCAAACCTGAGCATGCTGCATCACCTGCGGCGAATAGTCCTTNGACTGTTGAATCCCANCCACCATTTACCACACGACCTAATCCATCCGTCGGAATGCCACCAATCGTCATATTGGCGATCGGCATCAATGGGATTTGCGCCTCGGAGTAATCAATCCCGCAGCGTGATTGTAAGTTCTCGGCAACATTGGCGAACCATGTGGCTGCTGAGCGTGAAATGTTGGTTAAGTCCAGAGCNGCGCCTCCTGCCTCGATGATTGAACGAGCAAGTGCGTCGGGACCATCGTCCATCGACATCGGTTGACCGTCTGCTCCAATGACAACACCACCAGAACCAAGCAAATCTAGTGGTAGGCGAAGAGTTGTGTCGGCNACGGTAAGTGGNTGCATTGAGGTGAATTCGAGNTTTGCAAGCGAAATTCCTTNGCGAAGAGCNAGCGCACAGGANGANCCCATGGCGCTACTATCACCATTCCAGGCGCTTTGNAATCCTCCATCAGCAAGGATTAGTGCCTTCGATTGGATGGCGAATATCTCACCGGTTTGAACATCTAGAGCGACCANTCCTTTCANAGAGTCNTTCTTNATGNCGATATTGAGAATTTCGATNTCNCCGCGGCGGGGGATNTTGCGTTTGATACACTGCTCTTCAAGNATCAATCGGACTTCTCGGAGGGTTGAATCTCCTGTACCNGCCGTTCTTGGNTTNGATTGACCTGGCAATTGCCCTAGGTANGGGNTGCCATTTCGGTCTCGTCGGAGGTTCAGGCCCCATTGTTCCANTTGAGCCAAATGGCTGACTGCAGANCCTGTAGTCGAAGATACGACATCTCCTTCGCACAGGTCGGCGCCAGCACGATGAGTATCGGCAGCATGTTCGGCGAAATTAGACTCTCCTGCTGATGAGGCGATACCGCTAACCATGGAGTCGTCNTTGAATGACGAGGATTGTGATGAGNNCANTACGGTAACAGTGGCNCCTGCATCAGAGGCTGCGATTGCAGCCCGCATTCCAGCNACACTTGCTCCAACAATGACAACATCCCATGCCTGCAAGATATCACCGAGTAATCGTGGGCACCTGAGGCCGCATCATAAACGCATCCATGNAGGACCCGCACCTACGGTGCGATAAATTTCGTNGGGTCGGCATGATTCAGTGCCTGATTTTGCCACCTTCTCGCAGTNTCTCGAGCGCTNCCCATACGCCTTCGAAGAGTATCNCCCCCACTAGATCGGACCGAAACTTCNGTCCATAGTGTGTCAGATCCTATTGTATGTCCGTCAATATGACGAATGGTAATTCGAACNGGACGTCGNCCCTCAATGTGTTCGTCCCAAGCCAAACTTAGCCAAAGTACGTGAGCGGAACCAACCAAGTTACTGAGCCAGGTGACCACGTCTTCTTCATCGTTAGACCACATGGGGAGNGGGTGGTTGGGGGGNGCCAATGGTTCNGGAGTNAATCTGAATGTNTGGCGAGATGGTTGGCCGTCGGGAACATGTACTTCAAGTTCAATTGGAACCTTTTTTGTGCTCAAGTTGTTGACCATGACAAATAAATCTCCACGCGATTCCGCACAGTGTAGAGGTAAACTTGCATCCATCCTCCATGAACTGCGTGCTATCGATTCATTGTGATCCATCAATCCAAACTGTAAGCGATCCATTTGCCGGAATAAGTCACTCTGCCAAGCCCGAGTNTGNCCAACCAGACGGGAGAGTGTAGGTAGATCCAGATGTGTGTTATTGAGGAGGCTTTCTTCNATNGAATCTGGACCAACTAATTTCTCAAANTCTTGCAAGAGTTGNTATTGAGTGATCATGTTTTGNCCGCGTAAGTAGACAAGATGGAGAATTTGCTCAACNGCTTGACTCAACTTACAGTGTTGATTGATCGAGGGTTCCAAACTCNCCTTCCATCGCTGGAATCTAANTGTACTTTCNGGGTCTAAATGNGCCAAGAGAANTTTTGTCAGNGGGTTTTCGAGCGTACTTGTGTGTTGNCTGGGGGCGTGATAGACCAAAAATGGAAGGTCGTCNGTGTGTCTGGGNGTTCTTCTCTCGAGCATGATTGATTGTGCTAGGGCNATACTGGCCGCTAAAATACTCATCACAAGTAGTAAGCCNCTAGTTTCTGCTCCTATGGGGAAGAGGTCGGCCAATCCAAGAAGGAGTGAATACGTCAACAAATATCCAATTCGCATGTGCTCATGTAAGCGTAATTCTGTCAATGTATTGAGAATCCGCTCAACGCTACCGTCGTGTTCATCTTGTGCACGGCCTCTCGCACTAAAGCGACCCATTCCCACCCAGAGTGCGTAATTTCTGGTGATGGCGGATGGTGTGACAAAAAGTGTGGTCAATACTACGCTGATGATTGCTGCCTGTGAGGGGGAAACATTCTCTGGTAGAGACATGACTACAATGGTGAAAATAATCATTAATAGTGGCGTTAAATTTCTGAAAAATCGCCATAGCCAATTGCTTGAAACGTGCCCCCACAACCTGCGAGATCGTTCCAAGCGTGCCAATCTATTGTCAATTAATTCCTCGAGTCTGTCCTCAGCATCAAACGCTTCGCCATAGGGCCTTGGGAGGTTTACACCACCGTCATCTCGTCGCATCGGAACATTACGGTGAGGGGTCAATAGGTCATCAGCGTGACGCTCCTTCGCCCCCGCAATGTCCTTGAATGCCGGGCAGAAGGAAGGGTTGGGCGCGTCGCATAGCTGGATATTGCACCGGCCTCCTAAGCCGGATGTCGTGGGTTCGAATCCTGCCGCGCCCGTTTAATTTCTAATACATTGAAAGCCCGTGTTGGCGACCAGAATTCGATACTTGGTGTAGGAAATGCTCAATCTGAATTCTCGGATGGATGGTCCGTCTCAATGCTACATCGCAGGCAGATAGTGCATTGAGCATTTCATTTCGTAATTCAGCGGGCAACATCAATCGGTTACCAGTGATTTCCATGTGGATTTGATGGATGACATCTTCCGCATCCAATGCGTGTACACCCATCATTTCATCCAACTGACCCATCGCACCTTCAAGAGTCTTGACGTTGCGGCTTCCTTGCTTCTCCCATCTCCATTCAATCACCTTGCCGCGCAATGCCAACTCAATCATTCGACGTGCATGTTGCAAGGTGCTTGCAGAAACAACATCGTACAATCGGTTGCGGGTTCCAGTCATGTTGCGACGGGCCAAGAGTTCCGTAGTGAACAGGGCCTTTCGCAAATTCCCATGTGCAACATGGGCGATATCGCCTGACATACCTTCGGCCATTTGTACACCTTCCAATGAGGTTACCTTATCGACAGTAGCTTCGATTTCTTCTGAGGAAATAGGTGGGATGCGTATGTGTTGCATCCGACTACGGAGCGCGTCAATGATTCGACTAGGGGCACGGGCAGTGAAAATGAAACGAGTCGTATGAGATTCTGACTCCATCATTCGTCTGAGATATGGTTGTCTACGCGAGCCGAGATGGTCGGCGTCTTCGATGATGATGAGGCGGCTGACTGGGGCTCGTCCAAATTCAACTTGAGTTTCCTCGCCACAGGGTGCTTCGCCCACATCGCCCACCCACATGTTTCTATCGAAGGCATCGAGGCTTGTACGACTCGCGAGTGTGTCTGCAGATTTCTGACCCGATGGACGTAGGAAGTCTTCGAATTTCTTCATCGCTCCAGATTGGCGCGATAAATCTCTAGCTTGCAAGACGTGGCAGGTGGATTTCCAACCTGGCCCCAGAACTTGGCGGGCGACTAACCGCCATGCGGCCGTTTTTCCGACACCTGCGGGGCCTGTAATCAGTAAGTGGGGCGGGTCCCCTGACAAACTGGCACGAATGAGTTGATCCCTGATTTTCGAGGGAGTGGTCAATTGATCAAACCGCGTGGGTGCGTGAATGGAAAGCCACGAGGGCATCAATAAAGGCGAAACCGCCGAGGTCTTTCAACAAGACGTTTCAGATAGCATCCAAGGTTTTGTGGCCCTGTCGACGTGGCTTAACAAAAATTCGGAATCCGCATGCTTTACATGCAATTCCAGTCCTTGTGCCTTCAAACTCATCGATGTGTCCACAGCGTAGACACTTGTAGGTAACTGTAGCCATCGAATTCGCCGACTTACATCTCCCATTTGAAGCCGTCGCCTACCAATAATTGGGATTCAGGCGCTATTTCGATTCTGTTTACAGATGTCGATGAAATTCTGGAACATGTTTTGACCGTATTCAGAGTCGTTGACTTCGGGGTGGAATTGTAATCCAAATCGATCGCCATTTTCATTCTCCATGCCCTGAACTTGGCAGGATTTACTACTCGCAGTGATGAAGAACCCTTGTGGTAAAACACTGACTTCATCGTTGTGGGATTCCCAAACAGTTTGAGTTTCAGGAGTGTTGGCGAAAATTTTGCCCCCACCATTGACCAAGGTAATTTGCGCGGCTCCAAATTCTGGTTCAACTGCTTCTGCCGCTGCACCACCATAATGGCCAGCCATGAATTGGTGGCCTGCACAAATACCCAAAATAGGGAGGTCTAGATCGAGATAAGCGCCACAATTACCCAACTCACCAGTCAGGCCAACCCTTGCTGCACCACCAGATAAAATGAGACCATCCAAATTTCTGAGTTCAGAGATTGGTGTCGTGTTTCCAACAATCTGAGTGTCCACTCCGAGATAACGCAGCATGCGCCATTCTCGATGGGTCCATTGTCCGCCGTTGTCGACGACATCAATCACCAATGGTGGTGCACTCATCAATCCTTGCCGAGGTTGGCGCTCAATCAAGGTGACGATGTCACAGGTCCGCCAATTCGCTGTAGTAAAGCACTCGCATACTGTGCTCAAACGCTGCCGCGTTGCCCCATGCCTCCAGTAGATCAGCGCCAAGTGCATACAATCCGTGCCCACGGGCAACAAACAATTTGTTTCCTGTCTGTTTGAGGGCTTCTGTAATCTCAACGAGGTACCCCTCCATGTCGTTGTACTGAACGTCGACAATGGTGGCACGGCCAAAGGTGGAGCGGCCCTCGAAGTCTGTTGGTACCAATGCGTAGCGATCTTTCTCCATACTCATCGCTGTGGTATATGGTGCTGCAACGTGTACGCAAGCGCCCCTACCCTCATGCTCCAAACTAGCAATCGCCAATCCGACACTGTGAATTTGCCAATCCTCGCTGGCTCGATTTGGTGCAGCATCGCCTAAACGTCCCGTAATCAAGTCGCCCTCATTCATCAAAGCCAATGCTGCGCCTTGACGTGTGATGTGGACCAATCCAGGAGATGTTGTCGAAAGTAGGCTGAATGAGCCGGCGGTGCCATGTGTAAGGCCACCTTTCTGGAGTTGTCGACCAAGTGTCGCGAACAGACCTACAACCTCCCCGGGCACTACGTATCCTTCGCCTACTATGGGAGGCATGACAGGATTCTCAACTTCTTGAATGACATCAACCGCAGCAGCCATACTCTTCTTGAGAGACTCGTTTTCTTCACGCAATTGGGCAAGTTCTACCTTTTCGTCCCCATCGACTGTGCGCTTTACAGCTTCGATCTTTTCTTGCCCGGCCTCAACAACGACACTGGAGCCAGTGCTCATACTCTGGGCCCCAGAGGGTGCAGATGGTGCAGTAGAGGGTGGGGGCCCGGATGGCTGTGATGTGTTGCCACCAAACATGGCTCGACTACCCGAACTTCCTGGGGGTCCGCTTGGGGGTCCGCTTGGGGGTCCGCTTGGGGGTCCGCTTGGAGATGATGTTGGTGGGCCACCCGTCACCTTTGCTAGCATTTCATCAGAGCCGTCGTCGTTGTCTTCAGTCTCATCTGCCATGTGCGCACCCAAACCTCGGAACGCGTGCCGATTAAATACAGGTCCGCTGTCGCTTGCCCGCTCAGCCCCTGTAGTGTAGTGGCCTATCATGGAGCCCTGTCGAGGCTCCGACCCGGGTTCAAATCC
>NZXM01000077.1 GCA_002701965.1 Methanobacteriota archaeon
GAGAATATCGATTGGGCTCCTCCAAATGCAGGTTTAGGATTTTCAGCACCCTCATTGATGGAACTTGCACAGAGCATCGTATTCTTCGCATTCATCATCTCGATTTCAGTGAAATCAAAATCACAATCCAAGCAAACTGCGGGCGGCATCCAAAGCCGAACCAAGTCCATCGGCGTTTGAGCCACCACCCTGGGCAAACGTAGGTCGGCCACCACCACCGCCACCAATATGGCTGGCAATGCTATTCAGGATTTCAACGGCATTGTGATTGTCTGCAGCGATGGTACCTTCGGTAAGGGCGACAATGATTTTCCCTCCCCCTTCTCGGCTACCAACAACTGCAACGGTAGGTTTTGAAGCATCTCGGGTCAATTCTCCAACCATATTCTGCATTTGCTTTAATTCACCAGTGGCTTCCATGACAACATAGCGAATACCATCCTTTTCCACCGCCTCATCTCCGCCCCCGCTGGTTCGCAGGCGAACGATTTCAGCCTCAAGTGATTCGATTTTCTTTTGCTGAGATTTCCACTCCTCAAAGAATCGTGTTACAGTCTTGGGTAAGTCGTCTACAGAGACTCCGAGTGTATCTGCTGATTCAGTCAACAGTCGCTCTTGGCGACGGGCATGCTCGCGTGCTGTTTCTCCGGCCACGATTTGCAGTCGCTCCACCCCGTCTTGGACTTGACTGCTGCGGATGATGCGAACCTCGCCAATTTCTACTGCTTGATCGTGATGCGTACCACCACATGCTTGTACATCATGGTTGCCAATCTTGATGACTCGAATCTGCTTGTGCTTCGGTGCACCACCCTGGTATAGTTCAAATCCAAATTGAGCATCTGCTTCCGCGCGTTCCATGACCATTTTTTCAACGGTTGGATTCTGAGTAATCAGTTGATTTGCATGATCTTCAATAGCGTCAAGATCGTCACGTGTTAATCGTTGGAAATGAGTAACATCAAGCCGAGCGTAACGCTCACCCTTCGAAGAACCAGCCTGCCAGATGTGTGGACCCAATAGTGCTCGAGCACTCCCCCCCACAATGTGAACAGAGGTGTGATGATCCATCAATTGCTTTCGTCGTCCCCAGTCAATCGATCCATGAACGACGCCTGAGATTTCGCGATCGGTCAAGTGCACAACCCAATCGCCTTCAACATGGGTGTCCAAGACTTGGGCATCACCCAGTGTTCCGAAATCACCGAGTTGCCCACCACCCTCTGGATAGAATAGTGTGTGGTCGAGAATGACGGCATGCGTAGGAGCACTGATTACTTCACTGGATAAATTCAGCAAGGATGCATCAATGGGTTCACAGTGGAGTACTGTAGCTTCGAATTCAGTTTTGGCAGTGTCCTGATAGTAACTTCGAATGGTCGCAGGCCATTCTCCAGTGACAATCTGGGTTTTGGCTTTGGCTTTGGCTGCAGCCTTGGTTTGCAGAGCGTTACGTTCAGCCATGTCAGCTGCGAATCCAACTCGTATGGTCAAATTAGCCCACCCTAGACGGTGAGCAATACTGGCCACCATGTCCGGCTGTAGACCTCGCTCCTCAGCCAAACGGAACAGAATCTCATCTGGAGCGGTAATGGTATCTTTGGGTAACTTTGCCAAGGCCGTATTGACTGCAGCCTCGCCTTTGCGCAACATTTCATGGTAGCGGAGTTCTTCCAGTTCAAGAATGGTTAGAATGCCTGCCCTTGATTGGCTAAATCCGCTGATATCAAGATTGACATCCATGTGATGTGAACCCAGATCAGCAAGAGACATTTTCAGGCCCAAGTCATCCTTCATGCGACAAACACGACGAGCCAACATTCGCGCAAGGTAACCTGCTTTGGCATTTGATGGAACCAGTGCATCCCCGAGCATGTTACACAAAGCATGCATGTGATCCGGGATGGCGTAAATTGAGGATAGAGGTTCTGTAACGAGTTTTAATTGCTCAACTGAGACTACGATACCGCGATCTTGTAGTCGCTCAGATAGACGATTGTATAGTGATTCTACGTCTGTACCGACATCGATATTCAAAATCCCGGCCAACCTCGAAAGTTCCGAGAGTAGAGCATCAATGTCTACATCTCCCAATTGAGTAAGCCTCGATTGGAAATCTGACTCATTCTGCAGCCACTCGACTGTTTCAGGATAAATCGCTTCATAGATGGTCGGAGTGCCAGCAGCAGCCCAGCAAAATCGTTCCAATCCATAACCCGTGTCGATGATTTGCAAAGGCATCTCACCATATCGGATACCTTTGATTTCGACATCACCATCTTCACGCTCTTCAAGATTCATGAAGACCAATGTAGCCAATTCTAAACCACCAACAATGACCTCAACAGCAGGGCCGGCATTCCCACCTCCAGACCATGGGTTCTCAACATACGTAATCTCCATT
The DNA here is from genome assembly GCA_002701965.1 of Methanobacteriota archaeon. Classification (GTDB taxonomy): domain Archaea; phylum Thermoplasmatota; class Poseidoniia; order Poseidoniales; family Thalassarchaeaceae; genus MGIIb-P. The sequence goes on from NZXM01000077.1 coordinate 2,405, forward strand.
GGGTCAATCCCGAGTCTCTGCGTGAACAAATCATCACAGAAGCGAATGCATTCTTCCACCCAATACTTCACATCACCTTCTTCTGGTCTGTTAAAACAGTGATGAGCCATCATTTCAAACGTGGTCAAATGACGACCAGAACGACCGACAGCAGCCACATCAGTCAAACGAATACAGGGCTGCGAGATTGTGAGCGGATTGGCAGGTGGTGGCGAAATCCCACTGGTGACATGCGGCTGGAAATCGGCGATCGAGGCAATGGTAAGATGAATATCGTCTCTCCATCGAGCAATCACTGGATATGGTGCAATCCGACTATGGGCATGCTCCTCAAAGTAGGTAAGGAAGGTTTCTCGCATGGCATCCTTCAGTGCTTTACCACGCTGAGCATAACCTGAAATGATGGGGGCACCAATGAAGGTATACTCATCTTCAGTCGTATCTCCAGAGGTTTCCCGAGATGAATCTCGTGTCCAAAACCAGAGATTGGTTACACGACAAACCTTGCGAACAAAACCCTGTTCATGAAAAAATGGGATGTCGATGTCTCCGAAAGCCATGGGCATCCTCATCCAGCCGAATTGATGGTCGTTCATGAAGGAGTCGGCCGGCACCCATAGGGTGCCGTGGCCGAAAGCGACTTCTAACAGGGCATTCAGGCAATGATGTGAGCGAAGATTGGGAGGAGCATGTCGAGTCCGTTGGCCCGGGCTTGCACCGAATCAAGAAACATGGAGCAATGCGTGTTGATGCCATGCTGGTTTCCGATGCCAAACATCTTGCAGAGCATACTGACCAATCCCCTGGGCAATTGGCCAATACAGCATCACTACCTGGCATTGTTGGCAATGCATGGGCCATGGCGGATTTTCACTTTGGCTACGGATTCCCGATAGGTGGAGTCGTGGCCACCGATATCGACAATGGAGGTGTCATTTCACCCGGAGGAGTTGGATTCGACATCAACTGCGGCGTGCGTTTGTGCGCCCTCAATTTGGAATTGAATGATCTGAAAGACATGAAGAAGCTCGGTCGTCGATTGAAGGGCCGTATTCCTGCTGGACCATCGGGTAAAGGAGGGGTTGAATTGACATCGACACAGATGGAATCGATTCTCAGCGAGGGGGCCAAGGCTGCGGTTGAACTCGGACTTGGGCATGAAGGCGATCTGGATTCAATGGAGTCAAACGGGTTGCTGGAGGGGCAGCAGCGCACATTGTCTGAAAGAGCCATGAAACGTGGTGCATTGGCACTTGGAACATTGGGTTCAGGAAACCACTTTCTTGAGTTGCAAGTTGTAGATCAAATTCTAGACCCTGATGCGGCCAAAGCATTCGGCTTGAGAAAAGGTCAGGTTACGGCCATGATTCACACGGGTTCACGTGGATTGGGGCACCAAGTTTGCTCAGATCATGTCGACGCCTTAGAGCGACAGTACAAACAAACAGCATCGGGTTGGCATGCAGAGAAATGGGACATCACATTACCTGATCGACAATTGGCGGCCGCTCCCTTCCATTCCAAGGAAGGTCAGGCTTACTTTGAGGCAATGCAAGCTGCGGGCAATTATGCATTTGCAAATCGGGGTGCATTGACACAGCGCTTACGAGATGCATTGCGGGCTCATTTGGGGACAGATGGAGATCTGGAAGTCATCTATGATGTTTCACACAATATCGCAAAGGTTGAGCAACATGTGATTCATGGGACCAATTGCAATTGCTGTGTACATCGCAAAGGTGCCACGCGAGCACTTGGGGGTGACCATGGTGAATTGGCATCAAAGTTCAGCGGTATTGGACAACCAGTATTGGTCCCAGGAGATATGGGGACTGCGTCCTATGTCCTGGCAGGACCGACTTCGGGTTCCAATGATGCATTTGCTTCATCTTGTCATGGTGCTGGACGGAAAATGTCACGAAGTGAAGCGCGAAGACAAATCGATAGTGATGCTCTACAAGCTAAATTGGCTTCTGATGGAATTGCAATCTATGCAAATACACCGAATGTCCTATCTGAAGAAGCACCAGATGCATACAAGGATGTGGATGAAGTGATTCGTTTGACTACAGAGGCCGAATTGGCTCGACCCGTCGCAAGGATGAAACCATTCTGTGTGATTAAAGGCTGAATCACATCGAAATGCCAGCGCGAGGTGCGCCTGGTGGCATTGGTGCTGCACCCGACTGTACACCATCGGCTTCTTCCATGATGATTGTTAGCAATGTATTGACGAGTTTTCTGAGATCATCCACCTCGCCTTGTAAGCTTGCCATTTCTTTTGCAATTGTCATTCTACGTTCTTCACTCATTGTCATGGTTCCCATCCCATCTTGAGGAATTTCTTCCTCGGAAAGCACATCTTGCGAAACCGGTCTATAAAGGAAACGATTTTGTTCAGTTTCGGAAACCGTTTCGAAACATTTTCGAGAATACCCGAAACCCGTTTATCGTACCAAACGAGCGATGATGTCTGTCTTTGTCCCACTAGAATCGAGACCTTGTAATTCTGCTAATTCTACAAGTTCAGCTTTCTTCAATCGCTTAAGTTGGGACTCGGTTGGGATTGCGTTTTCCTCTTCGGGCATCGAATCTGAATCATCTATTTCTACGGGTTCCAGAATACTCAAGTCAGCAGAATCTGTTTCAGTGTATGCCTGTGATTCTGAAGCCACAAAATCATCACCAAATCCTACTGGTGGCGCAGGAGCGGTGGGTTGGGTATGATGCTCAATGATTTGCTGAGCTGTCCAGCCCTTGTCCATCCAGGTATTGACGTGTTCTTCATTCCAACCTGGCAATGCGGCAATCACTTCAGCGACGGCCAGCAAGCGTGGGTTGGGAGCTGTGATTTCAGGTGGAGCTGTGTTACGACCTGATTCAACATAATCCGACGCTGCTCGACTCAACTCACTGTGTTTGAGATATCCATTCCGATCTTCATCATATGCATTGGCGAAGTGAAGGAATGCATCGGAGTCATGGATCTGATAAGAGTCAATGATATGAGCGACGGTCTCATCATTGTAATCGAACGGATACTCGGGCTCAGCTGGTGCTGTAGCCTGAGTGAGCATTGATGTGAAATCTTGGGCTGCACGACTTAGTTCATCAGCATCAAGGAAACCATCTCGGTCTCGATCATATTGCTGTGCATGTGCGAGGAAAGCATCCTTATCGTAAATTCCGTATCTGGATACTGTATTCCATAATGTGTCGTCCTCATAGTCTAAACGAACATTGTTGATGGTCATGCCAAAGGCCTCCTCAACTTCATCTTCCCATGAATCTTCCATGTATTCGCCCATTGATTCACTGGGCTTACGGAAGATGATGACACCCATTAGGGCAATGACGACAATCACAAGAAGTCCAACGACTGCAATCAACAGCACAGTTGACGAAGCCACCCCTCCTGACTCTGGTGCACCAGCGACCATGAATTCTTCAACAGCCGTTCGATTGTCCAAATCACCATCGATGTAAATGTACAATTCCGAGGAACCTGACTTCCATGCCTCCCACTCAAAGGTAGCACTGGCATCTGAATCTAGAGATGTCAATTCAATGACTATCGAATCATGGACATACCAGGAGTCCTCGATTCTTTCGACCAGTGTGACATTGATTATACCAGAACGAATTCCTTGGTTTTCAAAACTTGCTCGGATGCTAACAGACTCCCCAAATTCGGGTACAAGTGGTTCAATCGCCCATGATTTCAGGACGGGGACAAACTCGATAATTTCCAGCAGTGGAACACGTGGACTATCCTCAGTCCCATCTCCTTGGAGATTATTTCCTGCTAAATCAGTGGCTTCAAACCAGAAGACAATCTGGTCGCCCTCAAGCAACTTCTTGCCATCAGTGGGGCGTAGATCAAGCGTCGAGGAGAAATGGTACAGGGTATTGGTTGTCCCAACATAGGCCAGTTCACCCGTTCCACCCACGCCCAATCGAGGCAGGCCATTTCGGTAGAAATCCCAATACACAGTGACGTTATCCTGTGGCATCCCACCTGAATCATCAATCTGGATGTCGATGAGAATACTGTCCAGGCTATCGCTCTCTAGACGCAACAACGATGAAGTTGGGAATATGAATTGGTCGAACACTACCTGAGGCGCTGCACTGTCAACAACCAATACAGAATCGTAGTTTGAAATCGAACTACCTTGACCTGGAACATTTAGAACCAGCAATTCAATCGGCAGTTGTTGTACAGGTGGAGTTCGATCAGGCAATACCAATGGAGCACTGAAGATACCGCCTTCCTGAACATTCACCTCTTGGTAAACAACAGTACTACCAAACAAGAATTGTGCAATCACAGAGAGCCCATCACTTGGCTCAAGCATTGGCATAGAAGTTGCCTGATACAACACAGTGCCTTCAATTGCAATTTCATCACCCTCTTGGACACTGATGAATGTGGCACTACCATCCGAGAAAGGCGGAGTCAAATCAACCAGATTTGTTGCTGTCGCAATCAGAACNTTGTCGAGTTTCCACCGAAGTTCATTCAAGTTGTTCAAATTGGCAACAATTGAGGTGTCGTCNGTCACAGTAACTCCCGGAACATACCAANTNTCTGANGTNGGCGTATCCCAATCCATACTGAAGGNGATATCAACACGAGAACTGTCAGCAGATAGGGGAGTTACGGTTGCAGCAATGGGAACCACGTGACTGTTCGCAACAGTGGTTAGGATATCATCACGCGGATCGTAATGGAATTGTCCTAGTGGAGCGTTTGTTTGTCCTGCAAGGTAGATGGCGATATCATCCAAAGTTTGTACCCCATTTGCATCCTGAACAACCATCGAAATGGTATGAGTTTGTCCAGCCAAAAGGTACTCATCCCACGTATCTAAGGCGAAACCTGTGTTGAGGAGTGACGTTTCTGTGTTTTCCGCAGTTTGGAGTGTGGCCCAATCCGTAGACAGACCGGGTGCGCCACCTGTGCCCCCATCTTGGTAGTGATTCCCTGCCCAATCGGTTCCTTCAAGCCACAAGCTGACCTTGCCATTGAAACCATTTCCGGCCACTTGGATGTTCGAGAAAGTAATCTGCTGAGAACCACCGCGCAGTGGATATAGCGATTCGGTTTGTGTTTGGTATTCATCGGCTTGAGCCTCACCATCTGCGTTGGAATCATCAATTCCTTCTCTCCAGTAATGCAGTATGACTTCATCTCCACGATCTTGCTCATCAGAGACTGTCACGTACACTGTGAGTGGATTAATTGGATCCCATACGTATCCATTCGCATCAATTTGACCAACGGATGTTGATACCAAAATATTCGAGGCAGAAGGTGCGTCATCATCGATTAACACAGTTACAATGGGGGGGCTGATGGTTGAATCATACGCACCTGTTGCACCAGTAATGGGTCCAACACGCCCGACACGTGGCGAGAGTGTGTGAGCCGATGCAGGTTCGACCATTACGGTTCCTGAGAACGTGCCCTCGCCATCAGCCGGTACTGAAATCTCATGGTCCGAGATATTGACGATGATGGCAAAGTCACTCTGCTGTGGGCGTAAATCAACCGTATTCTGGAACCGTACCGTACCCATGACCGTGAGGTCGTATCCACTACGAGCAGGGAACGGGTAATCAGGTGAGAATTGGTTTGACAGATGTCGGCCATCCTGATCAAAGACTTCGAATCCACTAATCTCTAAATCGTTCTCGACCGCTTGACTACCTGTACCACCCGAACGTGCAACGGCAGGAGCAATCGCTTCACCTGTGATATTTTGACTCAGTACAGACCAATCAATTTGTGCCACATCGTCCCAAGTCCAAGATACAAGGAAACGCCACTTGACTTCGAGAAGACCCGCACTTTCACTGACGCTACAGTCAGATTCCATCGGGAGAACAAGGGTACCCGAGGATTGAGAGAAGACTGGATTTGTCGCGGGGTCAGTGACTTCGACCTCAATCAAATTCCCATCACTGGCTACACCTGTGAAGGTGATCTTTGCAATGTCATCGTTGTCGTACAGATGTCGATGTTGTGTTGAGATTTCGACAACATTGCCATCAGGGTACAAAGTGTTGGGGACCGCGAATGGATAATTGGTAATCATCAATTCATGGTGAATGCCACCGTCAAAGATGACTGCTCCAGCATCTGCATTGTAAGTCATTGGAATATCGACGCTCTCCCCGGCTGTGGCGATTTCAATGCGATGGAAATCGACCATTTGTGAAGTCAAACCGGTTACATTCTCAAGAATCGAATAGCCGACGGTGATGGCAGTGACATCAAGCACAACGTAACCTGTTGTAGCGAAATCAAATTCCACTACACGCCACTGTCGTCCTGTTTGAGAATCAGTGTAGGAGGGTTGAACCATGTTCATGTGAGCCAGCATTGCTGGAGGAAGACAAACAGTGTACGACCCTCCAATGAACGTCTGGGATGTGGACGAACCAATGGTGAGATCTACTGATGCACCCGTTGGAGAAACGACATCGAGTGAAATGGTCGTGGTCCGAACTGTAGCGAATTGGGGTACGAGTACAGAAATTGTAGAACCTGTAGACGAATCGGTACCAATGCCATTGGAAGCGGTATCTTGAACGTGTGAGGTGGTTGATGTAGACGAGGTTGTATGGTAGAGCATTTGTTGCCAACCATGGACTCCAAATGCGTTGCCTTCAGGGAAGCTCCAGTCGACGGTTCCATCACTGGTCACGTCGGCTTCTGGATTGACTGCAGGTTGACCGAACTCTCCTTCGGCCCAAAGTGAGGAAATGTGGCCACCGGGGTTGACGTTGATTTGAACACCAAATCCAGGTTGTGGTTCTGCGAAAGTGATGGTCCCAGAAAGACCGGTGTTTCCAATGACTGTACCTGAGGAATCAATGGCTCGAATGGTGACTTGTGAACCAAATCCAGTAAAGTCAACCGAGGTGATGGGGCGACTTGAATAAATGAAATCGCTGCTTATTTGTTGAATAGCAGAGCCATTATTGGTCAAGTTTCCATTCCACAAATCTAGTCCTGAAGTTACATCCCAGCCATTGCCTGAACCACGAGCATCCAAGAGTCGGATTGAACCCACGTGTACGGCCTCAATGATTGGTGTCAGGAATGGATTGTCGGTACCCATGTTGATTTGAACACGAATACTCTGGTGAGCATCTTTGTCCAGTCCGTGTAAGGAAACAGGGAACGAGAGATTGTAGAAGCCGTCGATGACATTACCAGAATTATCGAGAACGGATGCAGTCGCCCAAGTATCTTCAGCAATCATCCCATCGACATCGATGAATCCTGCACCCAAGTCATCAACCTGAATGACATCAGATATCCAATTGCCCTCTTCGAAGAAATAGTCGACTTCAAGCCCGACATCGTCAATATACCACCCTTCATGATCATAGAATGAAGAGGAGTAGGGCTCGTAAGTAAACCTGAACCAAACGGTTTGACCTGAATACGCGGTCAAGTCAGCAACTTTTGTTTCCCAAGAGTTACGAGGACCCATGCAATAGGGGTAGTTGCTACCTTGAATATTGGAACCATCGAAAATACCCACACTGGCCAGCGTACCTGAACCCCATGTGTATCCAGTCTTATCATACCAATTGTTACCCGGATCAAAGTGTGTCCAAGTACTATTGTCGGTAGAGATGAATACTGCACCACCTGCATAATTCTCGTAAGCGCACATCCAGTGTTCAAACGTTAGACGTGCACTGGCACCGGCTGGGATGGTGTAAGGGGGCGAGTATAGATGATCAATCGAACCATCATTGGCACCGCCGTCTAAGTGAGTGCCCATACCAAAGGGGCCCGTTGGGAAACTAATCGGTCCTATCGAAGTGGTTTGTAGTGCACCATATTCCCAACTCCCTGTGGCATACCATCCAGGAGCCATAGCAGTCGGTGCGGTTGCTGTGCTATCCTCAAATCCGTAAGTACCTGTAAATGCCCCAGCGCCAATCGAGATGTAATTCCAATCTTGCGTTGCCCCATTTAATCCGCTGGCTGTCATTGTAGTAGAATTGGATAGTGGGTCATCATCAAGAATCGACCCATTGGCTGCAACCACTGTAATTCGATCAACTGTCAGACCTTCCTGAGAATCTTGGCTACCTCCATATTGGACCGAGCCATCGGTATCAACACGGATCCTGAACTGTGTCGCCCCACTATTGTGAAAGGTTGAGGGAATGGCTAATTCCAATGTGACAAAACCATTTGATTCGTCACCGTAGGTAGTCCCATTGGGTAATGTGTATCCACTCCCAGGAATCGCACCTGTGCGACTACGACAAGATGATGTTGTGGATGTAGTCCCCGAAGAAATATCCGTCCAAGTGTTTCCGTTAGATGATAATTCAACACAGAAATTATCCCACCCCGAACCTTCAAGATCCCATTCCAATCTAACCTGAATTTCAGAACCCGTACCAGCATTGGTCAAATCGACTGTGCCTGAAAGCAAACCCTGCGCATTGTTACTGTATCCACAGGTCGTTGAGGTTAC